>JAJUGH010000033.1 GCA_029268265.1 Alcaligenaceae bacterium
GCTGGACTTTTTCGGCCGGGTACGTAACCTCAGCGAAGCGGCGAGACAGCAGTTCCTGGCCACGGCGCAAGCCCGGCGTACTGTCCAGATCAACCTGGTGGCGCAGGTTGCCGAAGCCTACTTCCGTCTACGTATGGCCCAGCAGCTTGAAGAGCTGATGGAAAAGACCCTCGCCTCGCGCGAGGCCACGTTGAAGCTCGTGCAGGCGCGATATGACATCGGCGTGGCGTCCGCGCTCGATCTTCAGCAGGCGCGGGGCCAGGTTGAGACCATCCGGGCCGACCAGCAGTCGGTTCGCCGGGTCGAAGCACAGGCGCTGAACGCCTTGCAATTGCTGGTGGGCGCGCCATTGCCCGACGACCTGCCGCCGCCCGCCGTGTTCGGACGCGACCAGGTGCTGGCGTCCATTCCGGTAGGTCTGCCATCCGACCTTCTTACTCGCCGCCCCGACATCATCGGGGCCGAGCATGCACTCATCGCCGCCAACGCCAATATTGGCGCTGCGCGAGCCGCCTTCTTCCCCAATATTTCAATCACCGGTCTGCTGGGTTTTGCCAGTCCGCAGCTGGGTGGCCTGTTCTCGGGTAGCAATCGCTATTGGCAGTTCCAGCCGCAGATACAGGTTCCCATCTTCAACGCCGGAATCGCCGGCGGCCTGGACCTGGCCGAGGCACGCAACAATATTGCAGTGGCCGAGTACGAGCGGACCATCCAGGTCGCGTTCCGTGAAGTGGCCGATGCTCTGGCCGGCGAAGCGACCTACTGGGATGAGCTCGAGGCCATGCGTGCGCTTGAAGCCACGGCCATGGAGGCGCTGCGCCTGGCCAACCTGCGTTACGAGACGGGGGTCGACAGCTTCCTGCAGGTGCAGAATGCCGAAGTGAACCTCTATTCGGTCCAGCAGGCTTTCCTGCAAGTGGGCATGGAATCGCTGGTGAACCGGGTGGAACTTTACAAGGCCCTGGGCGGCGGTTGGCTGGCCCAAACGGCGGAGCCGGTATCGCTCGATACACCTGCTACGGCAAGCGGCACGGCACCCGTGTCGGCGGCTCAAGGTGCCCAAACGCCCTAAAAAGCCCATAATAAGGGTTTTGGAGTGCTTGCCATGATAGAGCTTGGCGTGAACATCGATCACGTCGCCACCTTGCGGCAACAGCGTCATACCCGTTACCCGGACCCGGTCGAAGCCGCCAGGCGCGCCGAAGAGGCGGGGGCGGATCTCATCACGCTGCACCTGCGCGAAGACCGGCGCCACATCCAGGATGCCGACGTCGAGGCGATCCGTTCCGTGTTGCGCACGCGCATGAACTTCGAATGTGCCATCACGCCGTCCATGCTGGATATCGCCTGCCGTGTCAGGCCGCATGACGTCTGCCTGGTACCTGAGCGGCGAGAGGAACTGACTACGGAAGGGGGGCTGGATGTCGTGACCCATTTCACGGCGGTCCAGTCGGCTGTATCGAAGCTGCATGATGTGGGCATACGGGTGTCGCTCTTCATCGATCCCGAAGCGGCCCAGATTGAGGCCGCGGATCGGGCCGGCGCCACCGTGATAGAGTTGCACACGGGTGCCTATGCCGAATGCGGGTCCGACGCCGAAGCGGCAGAAGTCGAATTGGCCCGTTTGCGCCAGGGTGTCGCTCACGGCGTGTCGCTGGGCATGCGTGTCAATGCGGGCCACGGCCTGCACTACGACAACGTGCAGCCGGTTGCCGCCATGGAAGGCATCGCCGAGCTCAATATTGGTCACGCCATCGTTGCGCGTGCGGTCTTCGACGGCTGGGAGAAGGCCATCCGCGATATGAAGGCCGCGATGATCATCGCAAGGCAAGCCGTTTACAGGAAGGAAAATGTCTGAGAATGCTGTCCAGTTTCTGCTCGACCGTCAGTCCGTCAAATTCGTCCGCGCCCCGGGGCCCAACGAGGCCCAACTAGGGCTCATCCTGCAAGCGGCCATGTCCGCGCCGGATCACGGCAAGCTGCGACCGTGGCGATTCTCGCTGATCCGCCAGGACGTCATGCCGCAATTTGTCGACAAGCTGTTTGCCACGGCGCAGGCCTCGCCCACGCCCATTCCCGCTCAGAAAGAAGAAAACGCGCGGCGCTGGCTCAGCGAAGTACCCCTGCTGATTGCCCTGGCCTGCCATCGCGACCACGGCAACACCAAAATCCCCGAGAACGAGCGCATGCTCGCCGTGGGCGCCGCTGCCATGAACATGCTGAACGCCGCCCATATGCTGGGCTTTGGTGCGTTCTGGAGTACGGGCCTGGGCACCTACATCGAGGAAGTCAACGAAATGTTGGGTTTCGATCCCCTCGATTACCGGTTCATGGGCTATCTCGCCGTAGGCACGCCCATTGATGAGACCTACCCTGTCACGAGGCCGGATCACCGGCAATTCGTGAAGGAATACCGTCCATGAAGACCCTTGAGGTCGACGTCGCCATTATTGGAGCCGGTACCGCAGGTCTTTCCGCCCGAAAAGCAGCACTGAAGCAGGGCGCCCGCTGCGTGCTTATCGAAGAGGGACCCCACGGCACCACTTGCGCCCGCGTGGGCTGCATGCCTTCGAAGCTTCTTATCGCCGCAGCGGATGCGGCCCACCATGCCAATCATGCGAGCCCCTTCGGTGTGCATGTCGGCCATGTGCGTATCGACGGACGCGCCGTCATGGATCGGGTCCGCAGCGAACGGGATCGCTTCGTCAGCTTCGTCCTGCATGATGTCGAACACATGCCCGAAGAGGAAAAGCTTTGTGGCCGTGCGCGCTTTCTTTCCGACACGGAGCTGGATGTGGGTGGACATACCCGCGTCAAAGCGCGCAGCGTGGTGATCGCAACAGGAACGCGCCCGAACGTGCCTGAGCAATACCGTGCGCTGGGTGATCGCGCCATCGTGAACGACGACGTCTTCGAGTGGACCGATCTGCCGGAAAGCGTGCTCGTGATCGGCGCCGGTGTCATCGGCCTCGAGCTCGGGCAGGCGCTGTCGCGCCTGGGCGTGCGCACACGCATCCTGCAACGCAGCCAGCATGTCGGCGGCTTGCGTGATCCGCTGGTGTATCGCAATGCCGTTGCGGCGTTTCGCAAGGAACTCGACCTATGTCTGGAGGCCGCCATCCTGGGCGTCAGGCGCGTCGGGCAGGAGACCGAGATCCGATACCAGATCCCGGGCGAAGCCGAAGTGGTGGAGCGCTTCGAGTACGTATTGCTCGCGGCGGGCCGCACGCCCAATCTTGATGACTTGGGCCTGGAAAACACCAGTGCCCCGCTCGACGAGCGTGGCCGGCCGATCTATGACGCCGGCACGCTACAGATCGGCGACACGCCGATTTTCATCGCGGGCGACGTCAACGGCGTATTGCCTTTGCTGCATGAGGCAGCCGATGATGGGCGCATCGCCGGACGGAATGCCGCCAGCTTCCCCGAAGTCGAAGCCGGCGAGCGGCGCGCGCCGATTTCCATCGTCTTCAGCGATCCCCAACTTGCCGCGGTGGGGCTGCGCTTCAATGAGTTACCCGCCGACGCCGCAATTGGCGAAGTTGACTTCGCCAACCAGGGTCGCTCCCGCATCATCCTGAAGAACCACGGCAAGCTGCGCGTTTATGCCGAACGCGGATCTGGCGTGTTCCTGGGCGCAGAAATGGCCGGACCGGCCATGGAGCACATCGCGCATCTGCTGGCCTGGTGTGTTCAGCAGAAGCTCACGGTCGACCAGATGCTGGCCATGCCGTTCTATCATCCGGTGGTGGAAGAGGGCCTGCGGACCGCCTTGCAGCACCTGGCGCGCGAATTGGGGTAAGGCGAAGTTATCGACATAAGGCGAAGTTGCATCGGGCGGGCCGCAGCCGCCCGATCCGTCCTTGCGCGTCGGCTCAGCGGCCGATCAGCCCGCCTGGCGGGCGGCCAGCGCCGCATCGATATCTGACGCGTCGTGCCGTTCGTGCAACTGGCCGGCTTCGTCTCCGTTGGTGCTGTTCACAATGATGCCTCGCTGCACCGCGGGCCGTGCACCTACTTCGTCCACCCAGCGTCGTACATGGGTGTAGCGCTCGGCATCCAGGAACTTGGCTGCCTGGTAGACCCGGTTCTCCATCAACCCCGCGAACCAGGGCCATGCCGCCATGTCGGCAATGCCGTACTCGGTGCCACCCAGGTAAGTCTCTTCGGCCAACCGGCGGTCGAGCACGTCGAGCAGCCGCTTGGTTTCCATGGTGTATCGGTTGATCGGGTATTCCTGCTTGGTCGGTGCATAGGCATAGAAATGACCGAAACCTCCGCCAATGAAAGGTGCCGATCCCTGGACCCAGAAGAGCCAGTTGAGGGCCTCCGTACGAGCCGCGCGATCGGCCGGCAGAAACCTGCCGAATTTTTCAGCCAGATATAGCAGAATGGCCCCGGATTCGAAAACCCGGACCGGCGTTGGCTCGCTGTAATCGACCATGGCCGGGATCTTGGAGTTCGGATTGATGGCCACGAAGCCGCTGGAGAACTGGGCCTCTTCCATGATCCGTATCAGGTGAGCGTCGTACTCCGCCTCTTTCACGCCGGCGGCGAGCAACTCTTCCAGCATGATCGTGACCTTCTGCCCATTGGGCGTGGCCAGCGAATAGAGTTGCAGGGGGTGCCGACCGCGCGGCAACTCCGCTTCGAAACGCGCGCCGGCTTCCGGCCGATTGATGCCGGAAAAGCGGCCCGATTCGTTCTGAGGCGGGGACCACACTTCGGGTGGAATGTAGGCGTTGGGATCGGTCATGATTCTCCTCAGGTTTCCGACAACAATTGACGCACGGCGCCCGCCAGCTTCTCGACGGACTCGCCGTCGGACGCCAGCATGCGGGCCTTGCCGCGCGCATCGAAAATATAGATCCCACGGCTATGCGCCACTTCATAGCTCGCGGTTTCATCATTGGGCGGCTCCTGGACCTGGTAGGCCACGCGATAGCGACGGGCCAGCCGCGAGATCTGCCGCTCGGTACCGGTCAGCCCGATGGCGTTGGAATCGAAAGCGTCTACGTAGGCTTGCAGGATCTCGGGCGTATCGCGGTGCGGGTCCACGCTGATGAAAACGATCCGCACTTTATCAGCCGCATCAGGTCCCAAGGTGGCGACCACCTGCGAGAGCTGCGCCATGGTGGTGGGGCAGATGTCAGGGCAACTCGCATAGCCGAAGAACATCATCACGATCTTGCCGTCGAAGTCCTCTTCGGTGACGGTTTTGCCGCCAGCCGCTGCAAGTTCGAAGTTGAGGTCGGGCAGAAAGCCGCGGATCGGATGAATGGTGGAGTCGGCGCCGGCCGCATGCGCGCTGTCAGCCGGTGCAGCGTTGGCATCACGGCCGGGGAGCGATGCCGGGTCGACCGCAAGGGCGGCAGACGCCCAGGCCAGGGTCGTCACGCCTGCTGCGACTCCCAGGGCGCGCCTCAGCTTGAAGCCGCCGAGGTTGCGGGAACGGGAAAGGGAAATATCAGAAATCGTCATGCTCTCGGTTTCCTGTTGCCCGCTAGCCGGGGCCGTTAGTGCGCGGGCGCCACTTCGTCCATGCCGCTATGACGCAACAAGGCGTCGAGCGAGGGCTCCCGGCCGCGGAAGGCGCGGAAGGATTCCGCTGCCGGACGTATGCCGCCCACGGCAAGAATTTCGTTCAGGAAGCGCTTGCCGGTGGCGAAATCGACCGTGTCGCGGGTGCCGTCTTCCGAGACGCTTGCCGCTTCTTCGAAGGCGGCATAGGCATCGGCAGACAGTACCTCGGCCCATTTGTAGCTGTAATAGCCGGCGCCATATCCGCCCGCGAACAGGTGCGAGAAGTTGTGCGGAAAGCGGTGCCATTCGGGCGGAAACAATACCGCCACTTCGCGGCGCACTTCATCCAGCGTGGCCATTACATCGCTTATCGAGAGGCCTTCCTCCCGATGGTGGATCGACATGTCGAACAGCGAGAATTCAATCTGCCGGAGCATCTGCATTCCGCTCTGGAAATTGCGGGCTTCGGACATCTTCTCGTAGAGCGCCCGGGGCAGGGGCTCGCCGGTTTCAACATGCGAGGTCAATGACTGTATGACGGACCATTCCCAGCAAAAGTTCTCCATGAACTGCGAGGGCAATTCGATGGCATCCCATTCCACGCTGGCAAACGGAGAAACGCCGGGGTCGTCGACTTCAGAAAGCAGTGCATGGAGAGCATGGCCGCTTTCATGGAAGAGGGTGATCACGTCGTCGTGCGTGAGCAGGCTTGGCCGGTCGCCCTGCGGCCGCGGGAAATTGCAGGTCAGATAGACCACCGGAGTGCGCAGTCCGTTCGCCACGCGGCGACGCGCGCGCTCGCTGTCCACCCACGCACCGCTTTGCTTGCCTTGCCGCGCGTAAAGATCGAGATACAGTGTGCCAAGCGAGCGGCCCTCGGCGTCCTGCACCTCGCAGGCACGGGCATCCTCATGCCATACGGAGGCTTCGATCGGTACGAGCTTTACGCCGAAAAGGCGGCCCACCACGTCGAACAGTCCCTGCAGCACGCGCGGCTCCGGGAAGTACTCGCGCACTTCTTCTTCCGAATAGGCGTAGCGGCCTTCCCGCAGCCGTTCCGAAACGAACGCAATGTCCCACGGTTCGAGATGACTCAGGCCCAGATGCTCATCGGCGAAGGCCTGCAGCTCGGCCAGGTCGCGTTCGGCGTAGGGCCGGGCGCGGGCGGCAAGCTTGCGCAGAAAATCAAGGACCTGTTGCGGCTCGTCGGCCATGCGGGTCTCAAGGCGCATGTCTGCAAAGCTGCGATAGCCCAGCAAAGAGGCTTCCTCGGCCCGCAAGGCGAGCAGACTTTCGATGAGACCCGAGTTGTCGTAACGCGTATCGCCTTGGTCGGACGCAATGGTGGCGTAGCCGCGATACATGCGCTGGCGCAGGTCGCGATTGCGGGCATGCTGCATCACCGGAAGATAGCTCGGCATCTGCAGCGTGAACTTCCATTTGGCGCGGCCTTCGGCGGCCGCTGCAGCGGCTTCCAGCACGTGGGCCGGGATGCCTTCCACCATGGCGGGATCGTCGACCAGCAGTTCCCAACTGTCGACCGCATCTAGCGTGTTTTCGGAAAACTTCTGCGAAACCTGTGCCGCTTCGTCGGAGATGACGGTGTAGCGCTCACGGGCCTCGCCTTCGAGCTCGACGCCGCTAAGCCGGAAATCACGTAGCGCCAGTTCCACGATACGTTTCCTGGCCGGGCTCAGCGCCTGGAATGAGGGCGATTCATGCAGGCGGCGGTATTGAGCGTACAGACCCCGGTGCAGGCCGACCCAGGTGGAGTAGGCAGTAACGGCCGGCAGGCAGGCGTTGTAAGCGTTGCGGATCTCCGGGGTGTTGACCACGCCGTTGAGATGCCCAGCTACCGACCAGGCCCGCCGCAAACGCTCGGAGGCGTCTTCCAGCGGTTCAATAATGGCTTCCCAAGTGGCCGGCAGAGATGGGTCGGAGGCCCGTTCAACGGCTTCGCGGGCCTCTTCGATCAGGCCGGGTATTGCGGCTTCGATGTGTTCGGGACGGATGGCTGCATAGTCCAGCAGCGTGGTGATGGGGGCCAGCAGCGGGTTGTTTGGCATACGGCTGTCTATGTCTTCCTGTTCAGGAGGTTGTCGGGAGCATGGTGGCGGCACTGCGTTCGGCGGCTTCGATGGTGTTGACCAGCAACATGGCAATCGTCATGGGGCCCACACCCCCAGGCACCGGTGTGATGGCACCGGCGACCTGTTTGGCCGATTCAAAGTCGACATCGCCCACGAGCGAGCCGTCGGGCAGGCGGTTGATGCCCACGTCGATGACAACGGCACCCGGTTTGATCATATCGCCAGTCACCATGCCGGGCCGTCCGGTCGCAACCACCAGAATGTCGGCGCGGCGCGTCTGCGCGCCAAGATCACGCGTCTTGGAATTGCAGAGGGTGACGGTGGCGCCGGCTGCAAGAAGCAGCAAGGCCATGGGCTTGCCCACGATATTGCTCGCGCCCACGATCACGGCTTCTGCCCCACGCACCGGGACTTCCTCGGATTCGAGCATACGCATGACGCCGTAAGGCGTGCAGGGGCGGAACAGCGGTTTGCCGGTCAGCAGCAGACCGGCGTTGCTGATATGGAAGCCGTCGACGTCTTTCTCGGCGGAAATGGTCTCGATCACCTTGGCGGTGTTCATATGGCCGGGCAGCGGCAGCTGGACCAGGATGCCGTGGATCGCGGCATCCTCGTTGAGCTGGCGCACGAGGTCTAGCAGTTCGGCTTCCGTGGTGTCTTCACCCAGGCGAATGACGCGCGAATGCAGGCCGGCCTTTTCACAGGCCGCCGCCTTGTTGCGCACATAAACCTGAGAGGCGGGGTCTTCTCCCACGAGTACGACGGCCAGGCCCGGCTGCAGGCCCTGAGCACGCAATGCCTTCACACGTTCGGCCACTTCGGCACGCACGGCGGCGGACAGCGCCTTGCCGTCGATGATTCTTGCGGTCATGCGATTCCTTCTGGTTTGGTGAGGGCGATCTTCATCAGATCGGCCACGGTAGTGACTTCTAGTTTCTCCATGATGTTGGCGCGGTGCGCCTCGACCGTCTTGATGCTGATGTTCAGGTCGCCGGCGATCTGCTTGTTCAGGCGGCCTGCCACGATGCGCTCCAGAACCTGCTGCTCGCGAGCCGTAAGACGGCTGAGTACGGCTTCCTGGTTGCGCTTGGCACGGGCCTGATTCACGCGCTCGGTCGCGTCCACCAGCATGCGGGCCACGATTTCGCGCAGGTCGCTTTCGTTGAAGGGTTTTTCAAGGAAGTCGACGGCGCCCTTTTTCATGGTGGAGACCGCCATGGGGACGTCGCCGTGGCCGGTAATGAAAACGATGGGAAGTGGCGCCTGGCGGGCAATCAGCACTTCCTGAAGCTCCAGGCCGCTCATTCCCGGCATGCGCACATCGACGATCAGAACGCCGATTTGCTCGGGGTCGTAGCTCTGGAGAAATTCTTCGGCGCCGCTATAGCTTTTGACCCGATAGCCGTTGGCTTCGAGCAGCCATCGCAAAGAGTCACGTACCGCCTCGTCGTCATCCACTATGTAAATCGTGCTCGTTGCCTGGGTGTTCGTCATGCGTTGTGCTCCTGGATATCTTCTTGTGGTTCCATCGTTTCCTGTGGCGCGCAGGGAAGGGTGAAGCGGAAAATCGTTCCCCCTTCCGGATTCTGCTCGGCCCACAGCCTCCCGTGGTGGGACTCTATGATAGTGCGACAAATGTTCAAGCCCATGCCCAGCCCCTCGGACTTCGTGCTGTAGAACGGCTCAAACAGGCGCTCGGGATCGCGCAGGCCGTGACCGCGGTCGATCACGGCGATTTCCAGCATCGAGCCCTGACGACTGACGTCGACATGGAGCACGTGGTAGTCGCTTTTCTCCATGGCTTCGACGCCGTTCTTCAGCAGATTCAATAATACCTGCTCGATGAGGATCGGGTCGGCCAGCACGTCGGGCATCGGATCGGGAAGCCGCGGCTCGATGTCGATCTGGCGCTTGCGCGCATCGATTTCGGCGAAGGCCACGGCGTTGTCAAGAATGCCTTGTACCTTCACCCGCTGGCGCCGTGGTTCACTGCGCTTCACGAATTCACGAATGCGGCTGATGATCTTGCCGGCGCGCTCCGCCTGGGCGGCTGATTTCTCGAGCGCCTCGAGCAAACGGGTTTGGTCGAAACTGTTGGCGCGCAGCATGGCGACGGCCGCCATGTTGTAGTTCGCGATGGCCGTCAGGGGCTGGTTTAGTTCGTGGGCAAGCGAGGACGCCATTTCGCCCATGGTGGTGAGCCGGCTCGTAAGCTGGATCTTCTGCTGCTGGAGCTGTGAGGCTTCCTCATGCATGCGCCGCTCGGTGATGTCGCGGGCGACCTGTAGCCGGACGCGACGACCGTCCGTCCAGGCGAGGATACGATGGTGCACTTCGAACCAGCGCTGGGCCGATTCCGAATAGATCTCCACGGTTTCGTCGGTGAACCGCCCTAGGCGGCCCCCCAGCAATTCCGCGTGTCCGCTCGATTGGGCGCCGAAGACCCGACGGTAGGTGCGATTGGCAAACAGCAATTCCAGGCCTTCCGGCGTGTCTGCGACGACCGAGATGGCGTCGTCCAGGCCTTCAAGCACCGTCATGAAGCGCTCGTGGGCGGCGGTGAGCGCTTCGCGTATCCGCTTGGGCTCGGTGATGTCGGTCATGGACGTCATCCAGCCGATCTGTTCACCATTGGGGTCGCGCAGGGGGGATACATACATGCGCGCCGTGAACCGGGAGCCGTCGCGGCGTTGCGCTTCCACTTCCAGCCCGCTGCTGGGCGTGCGCCCCGAAAGCAGCAGATCAAGCGTTTCGCGGTGCTGCGCGTGACGACCGGGGATCCAATAAGGGAAGGGGGCGGTTCGACCGATAAGATCGGCCTCGTTCCAGCCGATCATGCGGCAGAAGGCGGGATTCACATAGGCAATCCGGCCCTGCATGTCGAATACGCGCATGCCGGTCGACATGGAGTTCTCCATGGCACGGCGGAATCCGGTCTCCGCCAATAGTGCGGCCTCGGCGCGGGTGCGGAAACGGGTGTAGCGCCACAGGGCCAGCAGGTTCAGTACGATGACGAACGATAGCGCCATGATGATCATCATCAGGCGCTGCTGGCGCGTCTCCTGATCGATGGTGACGAACATGACGCTGTCGTTATGCAGCTGCTGCAACCAGATGAACGCACCCATCACGCATAAGTACAGGATCAGCACGATGACCGGCGTCAGCCAATAAAAGCCCCGGCGCTGCTGATGTGCCTGGTCATAAAACGTGGTGGGGATCAGGGATTTTTTAGAGTGGGTGGCCATGTATGCAGAGAGCCGGGGTTGGGCATGTGATGAATTGTAGTCTTGCAGCGTGCGGCCGGCGTGGCCGGCCCGTTATTCGCTGATGTATCCGCTCATACGGTCGAGAACATTTCACATTATAAAAAGTGATACCATAAAATGAAATATTGCTTGCCGCCTGGGGGGCTTCTCCCTAGAATGGCCTCAGTGCCGCCCGGCGGTTGGTTGCGTTCGCCACTACGTAGCGGGCGTCGAACAGTTGAAATGAACGAACAGGAGATCCTGGCATGTCCTCTCTTGCACAAGCACAGTCTTCGGCCACCGAGGTCGACGACGCCCACCTGGAAGAACAGGAATGGCTCGAAGCCCTCGAGGCGGTACTTGATCGCGAAGGTCCGGAGCGCGCACATTTGCTGCTCGAGCGGCTCATCGACCTGGCTCGCCGTTCGGGAGCATACATTCCTTTTTCGGCCAATACAGCCTATGTAAACACCATTCCGCCGGGGCTCGAGCCCCCGCATCCGGGCAACCTGGTGCTGGAAGAGCGCATCCGTTCTTACGTGCGCTGGAACGCCATGGCGATGGTGGTCAAGGCCAATAGCCACCACCCCGAAGACGGCGGTGATCTTGGCGGCCACATTGCGTCCTTTGCGTCGCTGGCCACCATGATCGGCGCCGGCCAGAATCACTTCTGGCATGCCGAGTCCGAGGACCACGGCGGCGACCTGATCTACTTCCAGGGCCATTCATCTCCCGGCATCTACGGGCGAGCCTATCTGGAAGGGCGCATCACTGAAGAGCAGCTCGACAACTTCCGTCAGGAAGTCGACGGCAAGGGGTTGCCTTCGTACCCGCACCCCAAGCTGATGCCGGAATTCTGGCAGTTTCCCACGGTCTCGATGGGCCTGGGTCCCCTGATGGCCATCTATCAAGCCCGGTTCCTGAAATACCTGCATGCTCGCGGCATTGCCGACACGAGCAAGCGCAAGGTATGGGTGTTCTGCGGTGACGGCGAAATGGATGAGCCGGAATCCCTGGGCGCCATCAGCCTGGCCGCGCGTGAAAAGCTCGACAACCTGATTTTCGTCATCAACTGCAATCTGCAGCGGCTGGACGGCCCCGTGCGTGGCAACGGCAAGATCATCCAGGAGCTGGAAGGCGACTTCCGCGGCAGCGGCTGGAACGTGCTCAAGCTGATCTGGGGCGGTTACTGGGATCCTCTTCTTCAGCGTGACAAGGAAGGCATTCTGCGGCGCATCATGGAAGAGTCGGTCGACGGCGAATACCAGTCCTACAAGGCCAATGACGGCAAGTTCGTTCGCGAGCACTTCTTCGGCAAGCATCCCAAGCTGCTGGAAATGGTCAGCCGCATGAGCGACGACGACGTCTGGCGCCTGAACCGCGGCGGCCATGATCCGTACAAGGTGTATGCCGCTTTCCACGCCGCCGCCAACCATACCGGTCAACCAACCGTGATCCTGGCCAAGACCATCAAGGGCTATGGCATGGGTCATGTGGGTCAGGCCAAGAACCCGACGCACCAGCAGAAGAAGCTGGACATGGCGTCGGTGCGCGAATTCCGCGACCGCTTCAATATTCCGATCCCGGACGACAAGCTCGAGGAGCTGCCGTACTTCAAGCCGGCGGACGATTCCCCGGAAATGAAGTACCTGCATGAGCGCCGCAAGGCGCTGGGCGGCTACCTTCCCAAGCGCCGTCCGAAGGCCGACGAGCAACTTCCGGTGCCTGGCCTGGACATGTTCAAGGCGGTGCTCGAGCCCACATCGGAAGGCCGCGAGATCTCCACCACGCAAGCCTTCGTTCGCATCCTGAACCAGATTCTGCGCGACAAGCAGTTGGGTCCGCGTGTGGTGCCCATCCTGGCCGACGAATCGCGTACGTTCGGCATGGAAGGCCTGTTCCGCCAGATCGGTATCTACGCCCCCGAAGGGCAGAAGTACATCCCGGTCGATAAGGACCAGGTCATGTACTACCGCGAAACCCAGAACGGCCAGCTTCTGCAGGAAGGCATCAACGAAGCAGGCGCGTTCAGCTCCTGGATCGCCGCGGCCACGTCGTACTCGACGAACAACCGCATCATGATCCCGTTCTTCATCTACTACTCGATGTTCGGGTTCCAGCGTGTGGGCGACCTGGCATGGGCGGCGGGCGACATGCAGGCTCGCGGCTTCCTGCTGGGGGGCACCGCCGGGCGTACGACGCTGAACGGCGAGGGTCTGCAGCACCAGGACGGGCACAGCCACATCCTGTCGAGCATGATTCCGAACTGCGTCTCCTACGACCCGACCTTCGCGCACGAGCTGGCCGTGATCATCCATGACGGTCTCAAGCGCATGGTGCAGAACCAGGAGAACGTGTACTACTACATCACGGTGATGAACGAAAACTACTCGCACCCCGGCATGCGTCCGGGCGATGAGGAAGGCATCATCCGTGGCCTGTATCGCCTGAAGGAAGGCGGCAAGAACAAGCTGCGCGTCCAGCTGATGGGTTCGGGCACGATTCTGCGTGAAGTCCTGGCCGCTCAGGAACTGCTCGAGCAGGACTGGGGCGTTTCCGCCGACGTCTGGAGCGCAACCAGCTTTACCGAGCTGCGTCGTGACGGTCTGGATTGCGAGCGCTACAACCTTCTGCATCCCGAAGCCGATCAGCCGCGCGTACCGTACGTCACCCAGGTGCTGCAGGACAGTACCGGCCCGATCATTGCGTCGACCGACTACGTGAAGTCGTACGCCGATCAGATTCGCAACTTCATGCCCAAGGGCCGCGAGTATCGCGTGCTGGGCACCGACGGATATGGCCGTTCCGACTTCCGCTACAAGCTTCGGGAGCATTTCGAGGTCGACCGTCACTTCGTGGTCCTGGCCGCCCTGCGCAGCCTGGCCGATGAAGGCGCCATCCCGGCATCCAAGGCCGCGGAAGCCATCAAGAAGTACGGCATCAATCCCGACAAAGCCAATCCGCACTACGCCTGAGGGGAGCCAACGCCATGAGCAACATCGTAGAAGTCAAGGTTCCGGATATCGGGGATGTGGCGGAAGTCGACGTCATCGAGGTCCTGGTGGCCGAGGGCGACACGGTCGCCAAGGAGCAGAGCCTCATTACCGTGGAGTCCGACAAAGCCTCCATGGAGATTCCGTCTACCGGCGCCGGTGTGGTCAAGAGCCTGAAGGTCAAGGTCGGCGACAAGGTGGGCGAGGGCACCGTGATTCTGGAGCTTGAAGCGGAAGGCGGCGGTACGCAAGCCGCTGCACCTGAGGGCAAGAAGACCGCAGCAGGCGGTAAGGACAGCACTTCGGCGGCACCGGCCGCCGAGAAGCCGCAACCCAAGGCTGACCAGGCTGCAAGCCCACGCCCGGAAGCCGCGGCCGGTGGCGGTCGTGCGACGGTTGTGGTGCCCGACATTGGCGATGCGACAGACGTCGAAGTCATTGAAGTCATGGTCTCGGTCGGCGACGTGATCGCCGTCGAGCAAAGCCTCATCACCGTGGAATCTGAAAAGGCCTCCATGGAAGTGCCTTCTTCGCATGCCGGTGTGGTGAAGGAAGTGAAGCTTAAAGTTGGCGACAAGGTTAACCAGGGCGCAGAAATCGTCGTGGTCGAAGTCGCTGCCGATGCCGGCGAACCCGCCGAGGTTGCGCAAACGGAGGCAGCGGGCGAGAACCCGGATGCGGATACCGCACCCGCCCCGTTGGGCGGCATGAATGAGCCGGACATCGCGCCGGAAGCCGGGACTGCCGATGCCGGCCCTGGTGCCACGGCTTCGTCTACGCAGTCGGGGCCGGCGGCGCCTGCGGCGCCATCGGCTGGCAGGGAACCGGTGAGCGCCGGCGGCCCACGTCAGCTGGCGTCGTCGCCACCGGAGCGGCATTCGCCCACCCAGGCGTTTGCGAGCGCAGAAGTGCCATTGCGCAATCTTCCGCACGCGTCGCCGTCCGTCCGGAAGTTCGCTCGCGAACTCGGTGTGGACCTGCGCAAGGTCACCGGCAGTGGCGCCAAGAACCGCATCAAGCACGACGATGTTCGTGCCTATGTGAAGCAGGCGCTGAGCCAGGGCGCTGCGCCTCAGGCGAGCGGGGCGCCGGCTGCAGGCGAGGGCGGCTTGAGTGTGCTGCCGTGGCCCAAGATCGATTTCTCGAAGTTCGGTGAAGTCGAAGCTCAGCCACTTTCGCGCATCAAGAAGATTTCCGGCGCCAATCTGCATCGCAACTGGGTAATGATTCCCCACGTCACCAACAACGATGTGGCGGATATCACGGGCCTGGAAGACTTCAGGCAGCAGTTGAACAAGGAACAGGAAAAGTCGAAGTCAGGCGTTAAGGTCACCATGCTGGCCTTCCTGATCAAGGCGGTCGTCGCCGCGCTCAAGAAATTCCCGGAGTTCAATGCATCGCTTGATGGCGACAACCTGGTGCTGAAGAAATACTTCCACATCGGGTTTGCGGCGGATACCCCCAACGGACTGGTTGTGCCGGTGATACGGGATGCAGACCGCAAGGGCATTCTGGAAATCGCGAATGAAACGGCGGAGCTCGCCGGATTGGCGCGTGACGGCAAACTGTCGCCTTCGCAAATGCAGGGCGGATGTTTCTCGATTTCCTCGCTGGGTGGTATCGGCGGCACGGACTTCACGCCAATCATCAACGCGCCGGAAGTCGCCATTCTGGGTGTGTCGCGCTCCACCATGCAGCCGGTGTGGAACGGGTCCGAGTTCGAGCCCCGGCTCATGCTCCCGCTTTCGCTGTCGTACGACCATCGCGTGATCGATGGCGCGGCGGCCGCGCGTTTCAACGTCTACCTGGCGTCCCTGCTGGCAGACTTCCGTCGCATTGTTCTGTAGGAGCCGCGCATGACTGTTCAGATCACCGTACCGGATATTGGCGATTTCGCCGATGTCGAAGTCATCGAGCTGCTGGTCTCCGAGGGAGAAGATGTCCAGGTCGAGCAAGGGCTTGTTACCGTGGAATCCGATAAGGCTTCCATGGAACTGCCCTCGGATCAGGCCGGCAAGGTGGTTCGCGTGCTCGTCAAGGTGGGCGACAAGGTGAGCCAAGGCATGCCGCTGGTGGAGCTCGAGCCGGCCGACCAGTCGGCGCAGGCGTCCGGCGGTTCCGCGGAATCGTCCGGCAGCGACACCGGCGCGGCGCAAAAGCCCACTGCTGAAGCGGAACAGGCGTCCGGCGGCAAATCCGACGGCGGTTCCGCCCAGGCGCAAGCTGACGGCAATGGGGGCGGCGAGCAACAGCGGCCCCCTCAACAGGCTGGAACAACACCCCAGGCGCTGCAGGCTCCCAGCTACACCGGCCAGGTCGATGTCGAATGCGATGTGGTGGTTCTGGGTGCGGGCCCCGGCGGCTACTCGGCCGCCTTCCGCGCGGCGGACCTCGGACTCAAGGTTGTGCTGGTCGAACGCTACCCCACTTTGGGCGGCGTCTGCCTGAATGTCGGCTGCATTCCGTCCAAGGCGTTGCTGCACAGCGTTTCGGTTCTCGACGAAGCGCGCAGTCTGGCTGCCCACGGTATTTCCTTCGGTGAACCGTCAATCGATCTCGACAAACTTCGCGCCTATAAAGACGGCGTTGTGGGCAAGCTCACGGGCGGGCTGGCCGGCATGGCCAAGGCGCGTAAGGTGCAGGTCGTGCAGGGCACAGGTCGCTTCGTCGATCCCCACCACCTCGAGGTCGAGGCTGAAGGTGGCAAGCAGGTGGTCAAGTTCGGCTCCGCCATCATCGCCGCCGGCAGCGAATCGGTGAAGCTACCTTTCCTTCCGAAGGACGAGCGCATCGTCGACTCCACCGGCGCATTGAAACTGAAGGCCATACCGGAGCGCATGCTCATCATCGGCGGCGGCATCATCGGCCTGGAAATGGGCACGGTGTACTCCTCGCTCGGTGCGCGGCTGGACGTCGTGGAGATGTTGCCCGGTCTCATGCCGGGTGCGGACCGCGACCTGGTCAAGGTCTGGGAAAAGATGAACGCCAAGCGCTTTGACCGCGTCATGCTGGAAACCCGCACGGTCGGTGCCGA
>JAJUGH010000034.1 GCA_029268265.1 Alcaligenaceae bacterium
GACCAGCACGGCCGCCGTGCCATGGCGTGCGATGATCGTCTGCAGCAATGCCTGCATGTCGCCGCGGGTGATCTCGTCCAGCGCGCTGAACGGCTCGTCGAGCAGCAGGATCTCGGGCTGCCGTGCAAGGCTGCGGGCCAGGGCCGCGCGTTGGGCCATGCCGCCGGACAGTTCGGCGGGGTAACGGCCATGCGCGTCGTGCAGGCCGACCTCGTCGATGGCGGCCCGCACCCGTGCCTGCATTTCGGATTTGCCGATGTGCGGCTGGTGCTTGAAGTCCAGGCCGAAGGCGACGTTCTCTTCCAGCGTGAGCCAGGGCAGCAGGTTGGGGCTCTGGAACACGAAGTTGGAACGTGGGTGAGGCCCGTCCAGCGGTTCGCCGCGCAGTCGCACGCGGCCTTGCTGGGGCGCTTGCAACCCGGCCAGCACACGGAGCAGTGACGATTTACCGACGCCGCTGGGCCCCAGTATGGCGATGACTTCGCCCGGCCGCGGGCGCAGCGAGAAATCCTGGAGGACGGTGTGCGCCGCCGCGCCGGGACGCTCGTAGCTGAGGCGGATGCCTTCGGCCTCCAAAATGGCGGCCTCCCGCCTGGCGGCGCCGCCGTGGATGCCGACCTCGGACGTTACGACGGTGGCATCCAGGGCATTCGGGGGGCCGGCGGTGGCGACGGGTATCGCGCTCGTGGGCGTCGCGACAGCGGAATGGGTCGAGGACGGCATGTTTGTTCAGTCCGGCAGCAGGTAGAAGTCTTTCTTCGTGACGCCGCAGTCGGGGCATTCCCAGTCGTCGGGGATATCCTCGAAGCGTGTGCCGGCGACGATGCCGTCTTCCGGCATGCCCACCGCTTCGTCGTAGATCAGGCCGCAGGGGCCGCACATCCATATCCGGGTCATGCTGCGTGGGCCTCGGACTGCGCCTGCTCGAGCGCATGGATCTCCTTGCGCAGGTGCTTCAGCGCGGGCGTCACGATGGCCACGAACACCGCTTCACGCAGTCGGCGCTGGGCGGGATGGCGCATCAGGTAGCCTTTGGCGCCGGCATGCAGCTGTTCAAGCAAGACAAGTACGAGATGCGCGCGGAATACAAGGCGCAGGTCGGGAAGGACTATCGCAACCAGGCGCTGAGCCTTCGCGTGGCGATTCCTTTCTGACAGGGAAGGCCCGCGCCATGGCGGCGCGGGCCTCTCTGAACAGCATCGGCTATACATCCTTCGGCGATGGCCGGTCGTCGCACCGGCGCCGAGCTCATCCGGCAGCGCATCGTCGCGCCCGCCACTCCATCTTTCCCCTACACATCGTCATCTGGGACGGCGTTCGGCCGCTACTCGGTGATAACCCTGCCCCCCTGTTTTGTTCATTGTGAAATAAAAATTTTGTTTCTATACTGATGAAATATTAATTTCATCGGGGCCGAAATGCACATTCAAGAGTCGATCATCCGAATTCTTGATGACTTGCCTGGGGCGGAACGCAGGCTGGCAGACATCGTGCTTTCGAACATCAGCCAGCTGCCCATCTATTCCGCCCACGAGCTGGCGGCCATGGCCAACGTCTCGGCCGCCACCGCAGTGCGCTTCTTCCGTCGCCTGGGGTTCTCCGGCTTCAATGCGTTTCGCATGGCCGCTCGCGAGCAGATGGGCGACGGGGCGCCGTTCAAGCGATTGAGCGAACTGGACGCGAATACATTCCGCGGGGACATGACGCCCTTCGTGAGCAGCGATATCCAGAACATCACCGCAACGTTCGAGGCCATCGCGCAATCGCACCTCGACAAGTTCGTCGCACAGACGCTGGAAGCAAAGCGTATTTGGCTCGTGGGTTTCCGTAACGGGCAGACCCTCGCCTGTTATGCCCATTCACTGCTGCAGCAGCTGCGTCCCGACGTCCATCTGCTTGTCGGAACGGTTGCCCATCTGACCGAGCAGATGTCCGATATCCAGCCGGGTGATCTGGTACTGGTCATGGATTTCCGCCGTCGCTCCGTACTGCTACCCAAGGTCGTCGACTATGTGCGTAGTGAAGGCGTGCAGCTGGCGTTTCTGACCGACGGCCTGGAATCCTCACTCGTCAAGAACCGCGATATCGCCTTCGTGGTGAAGACGCGCGGCGAGGGACTTTTCGACTCGCACGCCAGCACCCTCAGTCTCATCAATTTCATCGTGAGCCGCATTGCCGTGCAAGCGGAAGCCACCATCACCAAGAAGCTGCAGAAGATTGAATCCATCCATCGCAGCTTCAATGATCTCAAGTCGGAATGACCGGCGCATCGGAGGAAAATCTCATGCCACAGCAGGTTCAAACAGGGAACGGCGCGCAACTCTTCAGCAATCCGCGCGCTGCTTCGGCGGATCAGGAATACGGCCCGGCGTTGCGCGAAATCCTGTCGCGGCACGCATTCGTCAGCGCGCGCGAAGCGATTACCCAGTGGCCGGGCTATCAGCCCACGGCGCTGCATGAACTGAACTCGCTGGCGCAGTCCCTTGGGGTCGCGCAGGTCTACTACAAGGACGAATCCACGCGTTTCGGCCTGGGCAGCTTCAAGGCTCTCGGTGGCGCATACGCCGTCAACCGTCTGCTCGTGAGGGAACTGCGCCGCAAGCTCGGAAACCCGCAGCTGGATGTTGCAGACCTGGCTCGTGCCGAATGCCAGGCGGCCGTGCGTGACATCACCGTCACTTGCGCCACTGACGGCAACCACGGACGCTCGGTCGCATGGGGTGCCCGGAACGCCGGCTGCCGTTGCGTCATCTACATCCACGAAACGGTCAGCAAGGGGCGGGAAGATGCAATCGCGTCCTACGGTGCAACCGTGGTCCGCGTCCCCGGAAACTACGACGATGCAGTGCGGCGCGCGGCCGAGGACGCCGCGACACATGGCTACTTCGTCGTGTCCGATACCTCCTACCCCGGCTACATGGACGTGCCTCGCGACGTCATGCAGGGCTATTCCGTGATGGTCCAGGAAGCGCTCGACCAGATCGGCGACAAAGGCTTGCCCACCCATGTCTTCATCCAGGGGGGCGTCGGCGGCCTGGCAGCGGCGGTCTGCGCCCACCTCTGGGAAACCCTCGGCGCCCGGCGTCCCAAGATCATCGTCGTGGAGCCCGAGAAGGCGGACTGCTTGTTCCAGAGCGCGGTTGCGGGCAAGCCGGTGGCCGTGACCGGCGACCTGGACACACTGATGGCCGGGCTCGCCTGCGGCGAAGTGTCGCTGCTGGCGTGGGATATCCTGCTCCCGGGAGCGGCGGCATTCATGACGATTCCCGATGAAACGGCTCCGGACGCCATGCGGCGTCTCGCCCAGGGCGGCACGGGCGATCGCCCGATCGTCGCGGGTGAATCGGCTGTCGCCGGTGTGGCCGCGGCCCGGATCGTGGCTGCAGACAACGGCTGGCGAGAAGCACTGGGGATGGATGAAGGCAGTCGTCTCCTATTCTTCGCTAGCGAAGGCGATACCGATCCCGAACTCTATCAGCGCATCGTTGGCCGCAGCGCTGCGGAAGTGCTCGCGCTGGAGGCGGTATGAGCACGGTCGAAGCGGGGGTCCGCATCAACGGAGCGCGCCTGCTCGATCGCATTGCCCAGCTTGGCAAGATTGGCGAGATCGGTGGCGGCGGCGTATGCCGGCTGGCGCTTACGGAAGAAGACAAGCTTGGGCGTGACCAGGTCGTGGCCTGGATGCGTGAGCTGCGCATGCAGGTGATGATCGATCGTATCGGCAATATCGTCGGCACGCTTCCCGGCAAGAACCCGTCGCTCGCGCCCGTGATGACCGGCTCGCATATCGACACGGTGCGCACCGGTGGGCGCTACGACGGCAACCTGGGTGTCCTGGCCGGCCTCGAAGTGGTCGCGGCCCTGCGCGATGCCGGCGTCGAGCTGGATCGCTCCCTGCAGGTCGCCGCCTTTACGAACGAAGAAGGCGCGCGGTTCGCACCCGACATGATGGGCAGCCTGGTCTACCAGGGCGATCTCGCGCTGGACGTCGCGCTCGATACGGTGGGTATCGACGGTACGACCGTCAGGGAAAATCTCGAGCGCATCGGCTACGCCGGAACGGCGCCTTGCGGCAACAACGAGCTTCATGCCTACATCGAACTGCATATCGAGCAAGGGCCCGTACTCGAGCACGAAGGCGTCGATATCGGTGCCGTCACCGGCGTGCAGGGCATCTGCTGGACCGAGTTCGAGCTACAGGGTGTATCGAACCATGCCGGTACGACGCCAATGGCCCTGCGTCACGACGCGGCAGCCGTGTTCTCGGATATCGCCGTCTTCGTGCGCGAACTCACGCGCCGATACGGCGGCGGGCAACTCGGCACGGTGGGCCACTGCAAGCTCTTCCCCAACCTGGTGAACGTAATCCCGAGCAAGGCGGTATTCACAGTCGACCTGCGCAACGTCGACAAGGCAAGCCTTGACGCCGCCGAGCGAGAACTGTTGGCGTATGCACAAGAGGCCGCGGCCAAAGAGGGCGTGCAGGTCAGTCATCGCTCGCTCGCACGCTTCGACCCGGTCGACTTCGATCCGGCGCTGGTGGATCTGGTCGAGCGCAGCGCACGGGCCCATGGCAGGACAGTCATGCGCATGCCCAGCGGGGCGGGCCATGACGCCCAGATCATCGCGCGCCTGTGTCCCGCCGCGATGATTTTTGTCCCGAGCGTCAAGGGGCTGAGCCACAACCCCGCTGAATTTACAAAGGATGAAGACCTGGTCGCGGGCGCGTCGATATTGCTCGACACCCTGGTAACGCTCGCGAACGGAGCTTCCTGAACCATCCAAACCGTGATGCGCATGGCGCGGGCGGGGCGGACAGACACGGCGAAAACGATCTTCAAGGAGAGAGGGCATGAAAATGGAAAACAACAAATCGGTGCGCGGACTCAAGCTGCGGGGCCTGTTGATGTCGACGCTATTGGCCGGGGCTTTGGGCGGCGGCGTGACGATGGCGCAAACCACCTTGACCGCCGTCATGGAGGCGCCGTTGCGCTCGGTCGATCCAATCATCACCACCTCGTACATCGTGCGCAACTATGGATACATGGTGTATGACACGCTTCTCGCTGAAGACGAGAAGGGAGAAGTCCGACCCCAAATGGTCGAGGGCTGGAGAACCGAAGACGATGGCAAGACCTACGTTCTCACCCTGCGCGAGGGTTTGAAGTGGCATGACGGCAAGCCGGTCACTTCGGCGGACGCGGTGCAATCGATCAAGCGCTGGATCCAGCTGGACAAGATGGGCCAGGTCATGTCTGAATTCCTGGAAGGCGTCGAGACGCGCGACGAGCGCAGTTTCGCCATCCGCCTGAACATCGCCAGCGATATTGCGCTGCGCGCGCTGGCCAAGCCCAGCTCCCTGCCAGCTTTCATCATGCCGGAAGCGGTCGCCGCCACGCCCATCAGCCAACCCATCACCTCGACGATCGGTTCGGGTCCCTTCCGGTTCGTGGCCGACGAATACCGCCCGGGCGTGCAGGCCGTGTTCGAAAAGAACACCGACTATGTCCCGCGTCCCGAGCCCGCCAGCGGCCTGGCCGGCGGCAAGGTCGTGCACGTGGACCGCGTGAAATGGCTGGCGATGCCCGATGCGGTGACCGGCGTAAACGCATTGCGCAGCGGCGAGATCGACCTGATCGAACAGGTGCCCCTGGACCTGCTACCTTTGCTTGAGTCGGAGCCCGAAATCAAGCTGAACGTCTCCAGTGCACGTGGGGGCCAGACTGAACTGCGCTTCAACTTCCTGCATCCTCCGTTCAACAACCGCCTGGTGCGCCAGGCCGCACTGACGGCGATGAACCAGAAGAGCATCATGCAGGCCCAGGTTGGCAACCCGAAGTATTTCCGCACCTGTGGCGCTGTATTCGGTTGCGACAGCATGTTCCCGTCGGAAGAGGGCTCTGAAACCTACTTCAAGGGCGACACCGAGGCGGCGAAAGCCCTGCTGGAAAAGGCCGGCTACAAGGGTGAGCCTGTCACCCTGTTGCATCCCACGGACTTCCTGACCGGGCCCGCCATGCCCGTCATCGCGCAGCAATTGCGCCAGGCCGGGTTCAAAGTGAATGTCGAGGCCATGGACTGGCAGACCGTACAGACGCGCCGTACGTCCAAGCGTCCGGTCGAGGATGGCGGATGGAGCATCCTGACGACCTACTCGGGCATGACCGACGTGAGCAACCCTTTGAGCTTCATGGGTGTTGCCGCCAACGGCGAGAAGGCCTGGTTTGGCTGGCCTGATGTGCCGGAAATCGAGAAGACCCGCATGGAGTTCGCCCAAGCCGGCAACCGCGAAGAACTCGTACGCCTGGGAACAGAATTGCAAAAGCTCATCATGCTCGACGGGGTCATCGTGCCGCTCGGCGAGTTCAAGGTGGTCAGCGCAATGCGCGACACGGTCACCGGCTTCATGGATAGCGCCGTCCCCGTCTTCTGGAACGTGAAGAAACAATGATACGGCTCATATTCAAACGACTCCTGGCCACGGTGCCTGTGCTGCTGGTCGTTGCCCTGGTCATCTTCGCTGTATTGCGGCTTACGCCGGGTGATCCCGCCGTGCTGGTGGCGGGTGACTCCGCCAGCACGGAGCAGATCGAGGAAATCCGCCGCAACATGGGCCTGGACCAACCGATCCATATGCAGTTCACGCAGTGGCTCGGCCGCATGGTGCGGGGCGACTTCGGTACTTCACTCATCTCCGGCCGTCCAGTGTCGGAGCTGATCGCCGACCGCATGGGCGCGACGTTATCGCTCACACTGATGACGCTGATCTATACGCTTATCGTGTCCTTGCCGCTGGGGGTGCTGTCGGCGTGGTATCGAGGCAAAACGCTGGATCGGTTCGTCATGGCCGGTTCGGTGGTGGGCTTTTCAGTGCCGGTGTTCATTGTCGCCTACCTGATGATCCTGCTCTTTTCGCTCGAATTGCGCTGGCTACCAGTACAGGGCTATCGGCCATTGAGCGCGGGGCTGTGGGAACACGTCCGCCATCTATTGCTGCCGGCCATGGCGCTGGGCACGGTCTACATCGCCTTGATCACGCGGATCGTGCGCACCAGCGTGATCGATACGCTGAATGAGGACTACATCCGCACGGCGCGCGCCAAGGGCGTGAGCGAATGAAAGGTGCTCAGCCGCCATGCGTTGGGGAATGCGGCGGTGCCGATCCTGACGATCATCGGCATCAGCATCACGATGCTGATCGGTGGGGTGGTGGTGACCGAATCCGTGTTCAACATTCCCGGCCTGGGCCGCCTCGTGCTCGACGCTGTGCTCTCGCGTGACTTCACGGTCATTCAGTCGCTCATCGTGCTGTTCTCCATGATCTATATCGTGGTCAACCTGCTGATCGATATTTCCTACATGGTGGTGGATCCCCGGATCGATTACTGACTTTGTCCTGGAATCAATGGCGAATCATGATGCAGAAAGATAGAAGAGGTGACGGCTTCTGGGGAAGCTGGTCAGTAAGGTTCGCAGCCACGGTGCTGCTGGTGATGGCGGTTCTGGCGTTGTTCGCCCCGTGGTTGGGCACGGTGGACCCCGTACAGCTGGACCCTTCGGTGCGCTTGAGCGGACCCTCCGCCGAGCATTGGCTGGGCACCGACGCATTGGGTCGCGACCTTTACTCGCGCATTGTCTACGGCGCCCGGGTGTCCTTCATGGTGGGCTTCGGCGTGCTGGTGCTGGCGGTGGTGTTCGGTGGCCTCTTCGGCTGCCTGGCCGGGTATTTCCGGACCCTGGACACGATCATCATGCGGATCATGGACGGGATCATGGCGATCCCGGGCATTCTGCTCGCCATTGCGCTGGTGGCCGTCTCCGGCGCAAGCCTGGGAACCGTGCTGATCGCCATCGCCATTCCCGAGATCCCGCGGATGACGCGACTGGTACGCGGCGTGATTCTCAGCGTGCGCAACGAGCCCTACGTCGAAGCCGCCCTCACGGTCGGCACTCCCACTCGCGTGATCCTGTCGCGCCATATGTTCCCCAACACCTTCGCACCGCTGATCGTTCAGGGAACGTATGTGTTCGCGTCGGCGGTGTTGCTGGAAGCCATCCTCAGCTTCCTTGGCGCGGGCATTCCGCCCGAGGTGCCCTCATGGGGCAACATCATCGCGGAAGGCAGAACGTATTTCCAGCTGGTACCGGGCTTGGTGCTCTACACCGGTCTGTTCCTGTCGGTCACCATCCTCAGCATCAATATGCTGGGCGATGCGCTGCGCGACGCACTGGACCCCAAATTGGCGTCGAGGATCTAACCACTGCCTGGCACGGCCGACCCGGCCGCTGGCGGGAGGTTCAGGAGACAAACATGCAAGACTACGGCACACACACCACACCCTCGGGAGACGTCGTTCTCTCTGTAAAGGATCTCGTCATCACTACGGCGGGCAGCGAGAAGCGTCCACTGGTGAACGGCGTCTCGTTCGACGTGCACGCGGGCGAAACCCTTTGCATCGTGGGTGAATCCGGTTCCGGGAAATCGTTGACCTCCTTTTCCATCATGGGTCTCCTGCCGCCCGACACCCTGCGGGTGGCTTCCGGCAGCATTTCCCTGCTGGGCGAGTCTCTGCTGGATCTGCCACCGGATGCGCTCAGGAGCCTGCGGGCTTCGTCCATGTCCATGGTCTTCCAGGAGCCGATGACGGCGTTGAATCCGGTCAAGCGCGTCGGGGATCAGATCGCCGAGGTGATCGTGACGCACGAGCCCGAGCAGGGCAAGGCGCAGCGCAAGGCCCGCGTGGTGCGGATGCTGGGTGACGTGGGCCTGCCCGACCCAGAGCGCCTGTATTGCGCATATCCGCACGAATTGTCCGGCGGCCAGCGGCAGCGGATCATGATCGCCATGGCCCTGATCCTGGAGCCGCGCCTCCTCATTGCGGACGAACCGACGACGGCGCTGGATGTCACCACGCAAAAGCAGATCCTTCTATTGATAAAGGAACTCCAGCGCGCCAAAGGCACCTCGGTAATTTTCGTGACGCACGATTTCGGTGTGGTGGCCGACATCGCGGATCGCATCCTGGTGATGAAGCGTGGGGACATGGTCGAGATCGGCACACGAGACCAGATACTTTCGCAGCCCGCCGATCCGTATACACGCGCCCTCATCGCCTCCGTGCCCAGCGTGCATCCGCCTGAAAAGGACGCAAAGGAATCGGACGTCGTGCTCAGCATCCGCGGCTTGAACAAATCCTATGGAAAGCCGTCGCTCTTTGGAAAGGGCCGGCAGGTCAAGGCGCTCACCGACGTGAATCTCGATATCCGGCGCGACGAGATCGTCGGCATCGTGGGCGAGTCCGGATCCGGTAAATCCACGCTGGCCCGGTGTGTCATTGGGCTGGTCGAAGCGTCGTCCGGCCAGGTGTTGCTCGAAGGCAAGCCGCTGGCCCCTTCCTGCAAGCAGCGCCCCCTGCAGGACAAGCGGCGTATCCAGATCGTCTTCCAGGACCCTTACCGCTCACTGAACCCGCGCATCACCATCGGCGAGTCGCTCACCGAAGGCCTGTGCAATATCGGCACCGAGATGTCTGAGGCAAGGCGCAAGGTGGCGGAGGTCCTGTCCATTGTCGGCCTGGATGCCGAGGTGCTGGACCGCTACCCCCACCAGTTCTCGGGCGGGCAGCGACAGCGCTTATGCCTGGCGCGCGCCATTGTCATGGAACCCGACGTATTGATCGCCGACGAGTCCGTCTCGGCGCTGGACGTCCTGGTGCAGGAACAGGTGCTGGCGCTGCTGCTGGATATCAAGCGCAAGACCGGCGTGGCTATTCTGTTCATCACGCATGACCTGCGCGTGGCCGCACAGATTTCGGACCACATCGTCGTCATGCAGCGGGGACGCGTCGTGGAGTCGGGCGTCCCCACCTCGGTGATTTCCCGGCCGGCGCAAGACTATACGCGTGAGCTGATTCATTCGGCGCCGGGCGTGCACTGGGATTTCAAGAATTTTTGCGCTTACGCCTGAAAGGGCACGAAGCATAGTTCTCGGCCCGGTGACGGACCGAGCTTCACAGGCGGCTTTTATGTTTGCCTATCGTCCGGCCATGGCCGGGTAGTCTTACTGATGGAGTAGATGAGACATGTCCAGATTTGTCAATGTGGCTGCTGCACAGTTGGGGCCTATTGCGCGTAACGAAACCAAGAAGCAGGTGGTTGACCGGCTTCTCGCGCACCTGCATCAAGCGAAGGCAATGGGTGTCGAACTGGTGGTATTCCCGGAATTGGCACTGACGACGTTTTTTCCACGATGGTACGTGGAAGACAAGGCTGAGTTCGATGCATTCTACGAAAGGGAAATGCCAGGGCCCGACACACAGATCCTGTTCGATACCGCCGCCAAGCTGGGCATCGGGTTCTATCTGGGCTATGCCGAACTCGCCATGGAGGGTGGCCAGCTACATCGCTACAACACGTCGATCCTCGTCGAGCGCAATGGCCAGATCGTAGGCAAGTATCGCAAGGTACACCTGCCGGGCCACGCCAAGGACGAGCCCTGGCGCGCGTTTCAGCACCTGGAGAAATACTACTTCGAGCCGGGCGATACATTCGACGTCTGGCAGGCTTACGGCGGCACGATCGGCATGGCGCTGTGCAACGACAGGCGCTGGTCGGAAACCTACCGCATCATGGGCTTGAAGGGCGTGGAGATGGTCCTGCTCGGCTACAACACACCGGTGCACAACCCGCCCGCCCCCGAGCACGACGATCTGTCGATGTTCCATAACCATCTGGTGATGCAGGCTGGCGCCTACCAGAACGGCACCTGGGTCGTTGGAGTCGCCAAAGCCGGCAACGAGGAAGGCATCGAGATGATCGGCGGCAGCGCCATCATTGCTCCTTCGGGTGAAATTGTTGCCGCGTGCTCGACCAAGGGCGACGAGCTTGCAATTGCCCGTTGTGACCTGGATCTGTGCAACTCGTACAAGACCACGACCTTCAACTTCGAGGTCCATCGCCGGCCGGAAGCCTATGGGTTGATTGCCAACCAGCGCGGCGTCGTGCGCCCCTGGTAACTCGACGCGAGAAGCGAGGACAGCATGAATACAATCGACGTCGTCGACCTGGCGAGTGACTTGATCAAGGTCGGAAGTCTCTCGGGACAAGAGCACGCAATGGCCCAGTTGGTCATGAAGCGCATGCAGGAGCTGGGCTATACCGATATTTCCGTGGACGAGAACGGGTCCGTCCTTGGCTATGTCGGGCCGCGCGACGGCGAGCTGGCCCTGCTTTTCGACGCCCACATGGACGTGGTTCCGGTCGCCGGGCAATGGACCGTGGACCCCTTTGGCGCCGAACGTCGTGACGGCCGCCTGTATGGGCGCGGCGCCACCGATATGAAAGGCGCGCTGGCAGCCGCGCTTTGCGGCGTGTCCCAGGCGGCCGCCACCGGCAAGCTGCACAAGCGTGTCGCCGTATCGGCCAGCGTGCTCGAAGAGGTGATCGAGGGATACGCGATCGGCGCGGTGCTGGATCGTTGCCGCCCCGAGGCCGTCGTCATCTGCGAACCCTCGAAGCTGCAGGTGAAGGTTGGCCAGAAGGGGCGGCAGGAGATCCTGCTGACTCTGCACGGCAAGCCGGCCCATGCCGCTTTGCCACATGCGGGACGCAACCCTATCGAAGCCGCGGCGACCGCGCTAGCCGCCTTGCGCGATATGCCGTTGCCCCAAGACGACATTCTGGGCAGCGCATTCCTGGTGCCCACCGACATTGTCTCCGACCCGTATCCTTCCATTTCCCTGATTCCGTCGTCCGTCACGATTCGCTTCGACAGGCGCACGCTCTCTGGCGAAACGTGGGCCGAGGTACGCTCCGCCATCGACGCCTGTCTGCGCCAGGCGGGACTGGAACACTTCTCCCTGGAAATCGCCACGGCGGCGGTGTCTACGTACACGGGGCAGACCATCCATCCCGAGCGCGACCTGCCCGCCTGGCACCTGCCCGACGGGCATGCGCTGGTTGAAGCGATGTGCCAAGCTGTGCGCGACGCGGGACGTGAACCGGAAACGAGTACATGGTGGTTCTGCACCAACGGCTCCGAGGCCGCGGGGCGGCGGGGACTTCCGACCATCGGCCTTGGACCCGGCCGGGAAGAGGACGCCCATACGATCGACGAGTCGGTCGAGATCGAACAACTCGTGGGCGCGCGCGACATCTATGCCTGTTTGTGCCTGCGCATGGCGGGCGTGCAGAACTAATATGGGCCAGGCCTTCGACCTGATTTTGCGTGGCGCGCGCATAGTGGACGGCAGCGGCGGCGCGTCCTATGTGGCGGATATCGGGCTTCTTGCGGACAAGATCGCCGCAGTTGGCGATCTGTCGGGTAGTACCGGTGCGTCAGGCGACGTTGCCCTGCATGGGCTTGCCGTGGCCCCCGGCTTCATCGACGTGCATACGCACGACGATCGCCTGCTGCTCACCGAACCTGACATGCTGCCCAAGCTGACGCAGGGAGTGACCACCGTGGTCACTGGCAACTGCGGCATCAGCCTGGCGCCAATGGCGCCGGGCAGCGCCATTGTCCCGCCGCTCGATCTGGTCGTAACGCCGGACTGGCGGCGGTATGCCTGCTTCGCGGATTACCTCGAGGACCTGGACAGGCACCCCGCCGCAGTGAATTCCGTGGCGTTGGTAGGGCATACCACCCTGCGTATCCAGGCGATGTCGGATTTTTCCCGGGCGGCCGATTCCGTCGAGGTCGCGCGCATGCGCGGCTTGTTCGAGGACGCCCTGCGTTGTGGCGCCTGGGGCCTCTCGAGCGGCACCTTCTACCCGCCCGCCGCCGCTGCGCCGACCGAAGAGATCATCGCCGTCGGCGAACCCTTGGCACGTTACAACGGCGTGTTTGCCACCCACATGCGAAATGAATCCGACCTCGTCATGGAGTCGCTCGACGAGACGTTTCGGATAGGCCGCGAGCTGGGAGTTGGCGTCATCATTTCCCATCACAAGCTTGCTGGCATCCCGTACCACGGGCAGTCGACGCGTACCCTGCAACGCATACGGGAGGCCATGCGTCGGCAGCCGGTTTGCCTTGATTGTTACCCCTATCATGCCTCGTCGACGATGTTGCGCATGGACATGGTGGAATGCTCCAGCCGCGTGCTTGTCGCCTGGTCGACACCGCATCCTGGGCTGGCCGGCCGCTTGTTGAGCGACATTGCCGCCGAATGGGATTGCGACCTGCGGGAAGCCGTAGCACGCCTGACACCGGCGGGCGCCATCTACTTCCTGATGGACGAGAACGATGTGCGCGCCATCCTCGCCTTCGAGGGGACCATGATAGGGTCGGATGGCCTGCCTCACGATAGCCACCCACATCCCCGCCTTTGGGGTGCGTTTCCTCGTGTGATTGGGCATTACGCCCGTGACGTGGGCTTGTTCTCCCTGGAGACCGCCGTACACAAGATGTCGGGCATGACCGCGGCGCGCCTCGGTCTCACCGACCGCGGTTTGATCGAGCCGGGCTATTACGCTGATCTGGTGGTGTTCGACCCCGCAGTTGTCGACGATACGGCGTCGTTCGAGGCACCGGTCGCTCCAGCCAGGGGAATCCATAGCGTCTATGTCAACGGAACGCTGGCGATGCAGGACGGCCGGTGCCTGGCTCGGGGCGGCAGGGTGCTTCGGCGGAATCGTCATGCTGGATGAGTGAGATCGTCGGGCGCCCCTGTCGATAAAGAGTACGCACTAAGCAGAAGTCGCCTGGGCGTCCGGCTTTTCCCGCAGCATCTCATCGTGCTCGGCCATTTTCCATGGCAATACCCCCGGTGAGATCTGCAGGAAGCTCAGGTAACGTTCGAAGTGGTCGAGAATATCGCTGATGAGTTCCGGCTGCGAGTAGCCATAGACATCCTGGTCCAGGCCGCCGCGCTGCAGGAACACCTCGGCGCGATAGTAGTGGGTCGGCCGTTCTTCCGTTGCCGCTTCCGCACCGTTGCCGCCTGCAGCCGCGGCGCTATCTTGGCTTGGCGTTGCAAAGGCGGGCGTCTCATAACCGCGCATCCGCACCTCATACAGGAAATCCAGCTCGTCCGCCTTGTGAACCTCGACTTCCAGGTACGCACGACACGGCTCGCTTTCCACCATCACCCGCGCCGGCCAACCTTGCTCATCCAGGCCTTGCGCCAAGTGCCTCATGGCGTTCATCACATTGCGGGTGATATAGGTCTTGACCTGATCCTCGCCCGGGTAGTCCACAATTCCCGCCAGACGCTTCTTCCACGTACTCGACGAACTTGCCGGCCGCTGCTGCGCGAGGCTCTTGTCGCGGTGCGTTTCGATCGCCAGGGCACGCCACATCCCCACCGCCGCGATCAGCAGGATGATCGAGAAAGGCAGTGCGCTGACGATGGTCATGCTCTGCAGCGCATGCAGGCCGCCGGCTAACAGCAGCACGGCGGCGACGACCCCCTCCAGGGAAGCCCAGAAGGCGCGCTGCAATGCCGGCGTGTTCGCGATGCCGCCGGCCGCCAACGAATCGATGACCAGCGATGCAGAGTCGGACGACGTAACGAAGAAGGTGACGATCAGGATCACCGTGATGAAAGACACGATGGAAGTGAGCGGCAGGCGCTCCAGCATCTTGAACAGCGCGATGGCGTTGTTGTCCTGGACTTCGGAAATCAGTGCCGTGTATCCCTCGTTCATGATCGAGAAGAGGGCCGTTTCGCCGAATACGGAAAACCAGAAGAAGGTGAAGATCGTCGGAACCAGCATCACGCCGAACACGAACTGGCGTATCGTGCGACCGCGGCTGATCTTGGCGATGAACAGGCCGACGAAGGGGGACCACGCAATCGTCCAGCCGAAGATGAACAGCGTCCAGTTGCCGATCCAGTCACTACGGCTGTAGGCTTGCAGGTTGAACGTCCGTTCAACAATGTTGTTGAGATAGGCGCCGGTGTTCTGGAGAAACGTCTCGAGTATGAAAAGCGTTGGCCCCACGGTGAACACGAACAGCATCAAGGCCGTGGCCAGCACCATGTTGAGCAGCGACAGGTTCTTGACGCCTTTGTCCAGGCCGGCCACGACAGAGAAAAGCGCCAGTGCCGTGATCGCGACAATTGCAATTACCTGCACGGTGTTGTTGATGGGAATGGAGGGCCACAGGTAGTTCAGACCGGTGTTGATCTGCATGACCGACAGTCCCAGCGAAGTGGCCACGCCGAACATGGTGCCCAGTATGGCGACAATGTCCACAGTGTGGCCCAGCGGGCCATGTATGCGTTTGCCGATCAACGGGTAGAGCGCCGAGCGCATCGAAAGTGGCAGCCCATGTCGAAACGCAAAATACGCCAGCACCAGGCCCACCAAGCCATAGATGGCCCAGATATGAAAGCCCCAGTGAAAGAACGTGATCTGCATCGCCTGCTTTGCCGCGTCGACTGTCAGTCCCGCACCTTCCGGCGGTACGGCATAGTGCAGTACCGGCTCGGCCACCCCAAAGAACAAGAGCGCAATGCCGTAGCCCGCCGAAAACAGCATGGCGAACCATGAGACAAAGCCGTATTGCGGTTCGGCATGGTCCGGCCCCAACTTGATGTCGCCCCATTTGCTCAGTGCGACCAGCACGATGAAGACCAGGAACACGGCGACCGACAGCATGTAGAACCAGCCGAAGTTACGTGTGAGGTAAGCCAGGGCGCCCGAGAACACACTGCCGGCTTGGTCGGGACTGATCACCGTCCACACCACAAGCAGCAGAATGAGTATGACCGCCGGTATGAAAACCGGGATCAATATCGTTGATTTCCAGCTGGCATCCGATTGTGCTGCAGCCATCGCGGCTCCTTCGCTCTGCATGAACTGAGCCGCCCGGCAGGGGCGGCGAGTCGATTATTCGGCGCGTCGTCGGCAGGTTGTGTGCCCGTGGGCCGGGATGCGGCGGCGTGTTGCGCCCGGGATACTTTCGGCGGTGCCACGGGACCCGTTGCAACCATGCCTGCCCGCTGGGCTTGTCGGGCGTTGCCGCGCGAGGCGAGAATGTCACCAGTGCGCATCGCTGCCACATTGCCCCGACACTGGCCCCAGGCCCCGCAGGGCCACACACTTTCCGGAGAATCCAATATGAGGGGCCCCGCTATCGTCCAATTCGCCAGCTTCCTGGCAGCCATTATACTGGCCATGGCTGGGGTGCACCCGGCCGGTGCGCAAGGCACTGGCGCACACCCGATAGTTTCGCAGGTGCCGGGGCCGCCGGCGCCGGGTGCACAAATGCCGGTGGTGCCGGCCATCATCCCGCCATCGTGGCTTGCCAATGGTCAACCGACGGATGACGCCGAGGTGGCGCTGGAAGCGCTCGTGAACGCGGCCAGCCAGGGCCTGGATCCCGCCGACTATGATGCCCAGCGGCTGGCGGGGGGCCTGCAGCTGGCACGAGAAAATCGCCTGTCACCCGAGGCGCTGGCCGGCCTGGATGCGGACATCACCGCCTCGATCGAGCGCTATCTGACCGACCTGCATCACGGCAGGTTGAGCCCCGCAGTGCTTAAGCACCGATTCGATGCGCCTGCCACGCCGCGCTTCGATGTACGTGAACACATTGTGCAGTCACGTCAGGCCGGGCTTCTGGCCGCCGGCCTGCTTGCCGCCGAGCCGCAGGTGCCGATGTACCGGGCGTTGCGTGAAGCCCTGGACACCTATCGCGCCATGGGGGACCACCCCGCATGGCAACAAACGCTGCCGTCGTTGC
>JAJUGH010000035.1 GCA_029268265.1 Alcaligenaceae bacterium
CAGAACTTCCTGATTCTGCCCGCCACATTCTTGTCGGGTGTCTTCTATTCCATCCACAGCCTGCCGCCATTCTGGCAGGCGGTGTCGCACTGGAACCCCGTGTTCTACATGATCGACGGCTTTCGTCACGGCTTCTTCGATGCATCCGATGTGTCGCCCTGGAAGAGCCTGACGATTGTTGGTGCCGTCTTCATCGTCCTGTCACTCTACACCTTGAGCCTGCTGGCCAAGGGGTACAAACTGCGGAACTGATCCATGCTGCCCACCCCCGAAACCGTACGCCAATACATTGCCGACAACCTCGAGTGCGAAGTCCTGCACGTCGTGGGCGACGGCTCGCATTTCGAGGCGCTTATCGTGAGCCCGGCCTTTGAAGGCAAGCGGCCGATCGCGCGTCACCAGATCGTCTATGCCGCACTTGGGGATCGCATGAAGGCAGAAATCCACGCCCTGTCGATGCGCACGCTGACGCCTGCGGAATACCAGGCGGAATCGAATGGATAAGCTGCTCATACAGGGCGGCAGACCTCTCAAGGGCGAAGTCGTCATCTCCGGCGCGAAGAACGCCGCACTGCCCATCCTGTGCGCAAGCCTGCTGACCGCAGATCCGCTGTCGCTGGAGAACGTTCCGGAGCTGCGCGACATCGGCACCACGCTGCGCCTGCTTGAACGCCTTGGCGTGAAGTACCGCAACGGGCGGGATCGCCACGTCGAACTCGACGCCTCGCAGGTAAGCAGCATCGAAGCGCCCTACGACCTGGTCAAGACGATGCGGGCATCCATCCTGGTGCTGGGCCCCCTGCTCGCGCGCTTCGGCGAAGCGCGGGTCAGCCTTCCGGGTGGTTGCGCCATCGGGCAGCGCCCCGTGGATCAGCACATCAAGGGGCTGGCCGCCATGGGCGCAGAGATCAGCATCGAACACGGTTATGTGGTGGCCCGTGCCCAGCGGCTCAAGGGCGCCACCATCCGCACCGACATGGTCACCGTCACCGGTACCGAAAACCTGATGATGGCCGCCGTGCTGGCAGATGGCCGCACGGTGCTGGAGAACGCAGCTCGCGAGCCGGAAGTCACCGACCTGGCCGAGCTGCTCATCAAAATGGGCGCCCGCATCCAGGGACATGGTACTGATCGAATCGTGATCGACGGCGTTGATCGTCTCCATGGCGCGAGCCACCGCATCGTGCCGGATCGCATCGAAGCCGGAACCTTTCTGTGCGCGGTAGGAGCCACGGGCGGCGACATCCTGCTGCGCCACACGGCGGCCCACACCATGGGCGCCATTCTGGACAAAGTGCGCGAAGCCGGTGTGGCCATCGAGGAAGGCGACGACTGCATACGTGCCAGCATGAACCGCCGGCCCAAAGCCGTAAGCTTCCGCACTCAGGAATACCCCGGCTTCCCCACCGACATGCAAGCCCAGTTGCTGGCCCTCAACAGCCTGGCGGAAGGCACGGCCGTGGTGGTCGAAACCATCTTCGAGAACCGCTACATGCACGCGCCGGAACTCTCCCGCATGGGCGCCCGCATCGAAGTCGAGGGCGATACCGCCGTGGTCACGGGAGTACCCAGGCTTTCCGGTGCCAATGTGATGGCCACCGACCTGCGCGCGTCCGCCAGCTTGGTCATCGCCGGCCTGGCAGCCGAAGGCGAGACTCGGATCGACCGCATCTATCATCTCGACCGTGGCTACGAACGCATGGAAGAAAAATTGTGCAAACTCGGCGCCGACATCCGGCGCATCTCCGGAAACGCCCAATGAGTTCCGCCAGTATCGCTACTCCCCTGACCCTTGCGCTCTCAAAGGGGCGCATCTTCGAGGAAACCCTTCCACTGCTGGAAGCCGCCGGCGTGCAGGTGAAGGACGACCCGGAGCGTTCGCGCAAGCTGATTCTGGACACAACCCGCCCCGACCTGCGCATCATCATTGTGCGGGCCACGGACGTGCCCACCTACGTGCAGTATGGCGCTGCCGACTTCGGCATTGCCGGGCGCGATGTGCTGTATGAGCACGGCGCCTCGCATCCCGGCGGCTTGTACCAGCCCGTCGACCTGAACATTGCTCGCTGCCGGCTGTGCGTCGCGGTGCGCGAAGGTTTCGACTACGAAGCCGCGGTGCGCCAGGGATCCCGCTTGCGGATTGCCACCAAGTATCTTCGTGCCGCGCGCGAGCACTTCGCCGCCAAGGGCGTGCACGTAGACCTGATCAAGCTCTACGGCTCCATGGAACTGGCCCCTCTGGTGGGCCTGGCCGACGCCATCGTCGACCTTGTCTCCACCGGCAACACGCTCAGGGCCAACCAGCTGGTGGCCGTGGAAGACGTCGCGCAAATTTCGTCGCGGCTGATCGTGAACCGTGCGGCATTGAAAACCCGCGGCCAGGCGCTGCGCCCGCTGATCGACGCCTTTGCACAGGCGTCTGTCGGAGCCTGACGCAGCGGCGGACCCTGGTGGCCGCCCCGAGATACACTGTAGGATTGAAAGGGCCGTCAGCGCCCACCGTACCGATACGTAAGCCTCATGTCTTCCATCAATCGCCTCGACACCACTTCCGCCGGCTTTCAGGCCGACCTGCGCCGCCTGCTCGCCTTTGACGCCTCGCAAGACGAGTCCATCGAGCATGCCGTGACCGAGATCCTCGCCCGTGTCCGCCAAGAAGGGGACGCAGCGCTGCTGGACTACACGCGTCGCTTCGATCGCGTGCAGGCCGATTCCGTGGCTGGCCTCGAAGTGGATCGCAGTGAGTGGCTGGCCGCATTGCAGGCATTGCCTTCCGAGCAGCGCGTAGCGCTTGAAACCGCAGCTGACCGCATTCGCCGCTACCATGAGCGGCAGGTCACGCAAAGCTGGTCGTACACGGAAGAAGACGGCACCACACTGGGCCAGAAGATCACCCCGCTGGATCGCGTGGGCCTGTACGTGCCCGGTGGCAAGGCTGCCTATCCGTCTTCGGTACTCATGAACGCGATTCCGGCCAAGGTGGCGGGCGTACAGGAAGTCGTGATGGTGACGCCCACGCCGGACGGCGTGCGCAACCCCATCGTGCTGGCGGCTGCGGCCATCGGGGGCGTGGACCGGGTATGGGCCATCGGCGGTGCACAGGCCGTGGCGGCCGTATCGTACGGCACCGAGACCATCCGACCCGTAGACAAAATCGTAGGACCCGGCAACGCTTATGTCGCTGCAGCCAAGCGGCGCGTGTTCGGCATCGTCGGCATCGACATGATCGCCGGTCCAAGCGAAATCCTGGTCATTTGCGACGGCACCACGCCGGCAGACTGGGTGGCCATGGACCTGTTCTCGCAAGCCGAGCACGACGAGCTCGCCCAAGCCATTCTGCTTTGCCCGGATGCGGGATACCTCGATGCCGTTCAGAGCGCCATCGATCGCCTTCTGCCGACCATGCCGCGCGCCGACATCCTGCGCACCAGCCTGGCGAACCGCGGCGCGCTGATCAAGGTGCGCAGCCTGGAAGAGGCCTGCGACATCGCCAACACCATCGCCCCTGAGCATCTGGAAATCTCCACCGAAGAACCGGAACGCTGGGCGGACCGGATCCGCCACGCCGGCGCCATCTTCCTCGGCCCCTATACCTCGGAGTCGCTCGGCGACTACTGCGCAGGCCCCAACCACGTGCTGCCCACGGCCCGCACGGCCCGCTTCTCTTCGCCGCTGGGCGTCTATGATTTCCAGAAGCGCTCCAGCATGATCAAGGTATCGCGGGCCGGAGCGCAGACGCTGGGCCGCGTGGCATCCGTACTGGCCCGCGGCGAAGGGCTTCCCGCACATGCCGCCAGCGCCGAGTACCGTCTTGAATCCACTGATATCCAAGCCTGACATGCGTACAGCCGACATTACCCGCAACACCCAGGAGACCCGTGTTCGGGTAGCCATCAATCTCGACGGCACCGGCCGTCAGAGCATCAACACCGGTGTCCCCTTTCTGGACCACATGCTGGACCAGATCGCCCGCCATGGCCTGATCGACCTCGACATCCATTGCGACGGTGACGTCCACATCGACGACCACCACTCGGTGGAAGACGTCGGCATCACGCTGGGGCAGGCTTTTGCGGCCGCCGTGGGAAACAAGGCCGGCATGCGCCGCTACGGCCATGCCTACGTCCCACTGGACGAAGCGCTCTCACGCGTGGTCATCGATTTTTCCGGCCGCCCCGGACTCTTCTACGACGTGCCGTACACCCGCTCGCACATCGGACGCTTCGACGTCGACCTGGCACGTGAGTTCTTCCAGGGATTCTCGAACCATGCACTCGCCACGGTGCACATCGACAATCTCAAGGGCGAGAACGCACACCACCAGTGTGAAACCGTTTTCAAGGCTTTCGGCCGTGCCCTTCGCATGGCGGTGGAGCTGGATGCCCGCAGCGAAGGCGTTATTCCTTCGACCAAGGGCGTGCTCTGATTTTCCTCGTGCTCTGACTCTTCTGCTACGGACCCATCTTGAATACCATCGCCATCGTCGACTACGGGATGGGCAACTTCCACTCGGTCGCACGCGCCCTGCGTGCCGCCGCGCCGGAAGCCGAAATCCGGATCTGCAACACGCCTGAAGAGGTCCGCAAGGCCTCACGGGTCGTATTTCCCGGCCAGGGGGCCATGCCGGATTGCATGCGCACACTGGCGGCCTCCGGGCTGCGCGAGGCCGTACTCGAGGCCGCCCGACAAAAGCCGCTATTGGGCGTGTGCGTGGGTGAGCAGATGCTGTTTTCCGGCAGCGAGGAAGGCGACGTGCGCGGGCTGGATATCTTCCCGGGCTGGGTGCGCCGCTTCAGCGGGCCGCAATACGCCGGCAGCTCAGACAGCCGGCCGGGCGCACTCAAGGTCCCGCACATGGGCTGGAATGCCGTGAGCCAGACCAGAGACCATGCGTTGTGGGCCGGTATCCCCGATGCGGCACCCTTTTATTTCGTGCATAGCTACTATGCCGTGCCCGATGCGCCCGAACTCACCGTTGGGGTTAGTCAGTACGGCCGGCGCTTTACCTGCGCCATCGCAGCAGATAACATTTTTGCCGTACAGTTCCATCCCGAGAAAAGCGCCATACATGGCCTCAGGCTCTATCGCAACTTCGTAGAATGGCAACCCTAAGCGCGTGGCCGCCACACCAGCCAAGGCGGTGGTGCACCTCCGAATCTTCTTCTCCAAGCTTCCTATCAGCTGATCCATCATGCTATTGATTCCCGCCATCGACTTGCAAGACGGGCGCTGCGTTCGCCTGCGCCAGGGCGACCTGACCGACGCAACGATTTTCTCGGACACTCCGGCCACAATGGCCGAGCAGTGGCTCGACCAGGGCGCACGTCGCCTGCATCTGGTCGACCTCAACGGTGCGGTGGCAGGCAAGCCGCGTAACGAAGCCGCCATCAAGGCCATTGTCGACACCGTCGCAGAAGAAATTCCGGTGCAGATCGGCGGAGGCATCCGTGACCTCGATACCATCGAGCGCTATCTCGACAACGGCATCTCCTACGTCATAATCGGCACCGCAGCTGTGAAGGATCCGGGCTTCCTGCGCGATGCCTGCAGCGCCTTCCCCGGCCACATCATCGTGGGGCTGGACGCGCGAGACGGCAAGGTCGCCACCGACGGCTGGAGCAAGCTCACGCGCCACAGCGTGCAGGACCTCGCCCGCAAGTTTGAAGACTATGGCGTGGAATCCATCATCTACACGGACATCGGGCGTGATGGCATGCTCAGCGGCGTCAATGTGGAAGCCACGGTGCGGTTGGCGCAGAGCGTCAGTATCCCGGTCATCGCCTCGGGCGGTGTGACCGACATGCGCGATATCGAGGCCCTGTGCGCCGTCGAACACGAAGGCATCGAAGGCGCCATCCTGGGCCGCAGCATTTACGAAGGCACGCTCGACTTCGCCGCCGCACAGCAACGAGCCGACGAACTGGGCGCCGCATGACCTCCACAACCGAATCGTCCAGCAGCGATCTCTGCTGCCGCATCATTCCCTGCCTCGATGTCACCGCCGGACGGGTCGTGAAGGGCGTCAACTTCGTCGACCTGGTCGACGCCGGTGATCCCGTCGAAATCGCGCGTCGCTACAACGAGCAAGGTGCCGACGAACTCACCTTCCTCGACATCACGGCCACGACTGATGACCGCGACCTCATTCTGCCCATCATCGAATCGGTCGCACGCGAAGTCTTCATTCCGCTGACCGTGGGCGGGGGCGTCCGCCAGGTCGGGGATATCCAGCGTCTGCTCAATGCCGGCGCGGACAAGGTGTCGATGAACAGCGCCGCCGTGGCGAACCCGGAACTGGTCCGTGAGGCCGCGGCACATCACGGCTCGCAATGCATCGTCGTGGCCATCGACGCCCGGCGCGTTTCTGCCGAAGGCGAAGCGCCACGCTGGGAAGTCCACACCCATGGCGGGCGGCGAGCAACCGGCATCGACGTGGTCGACTGGGCTCGCAAAATGGCCGAATACGGCGCGGGCGAACTGCTGCTCACCAGCATGGACCGAGACGGCACCAAAGCCGGCTTCGATCTCGAGCTCACCCGAGCGGTTTCAGACGCCGTGGCGGTGCCTGTCATTGCTTCTGGCGGCGTCGGTAACCTGCAGCACCTGGCCGACGGCGTCACCATTGGCGGTGCCAGCGCGGTGTTGGCCGCGAGCATCTTCCACTATGGCGAATACACGGTACGCCAGGCCAAGGAATTCCTGGCCTCCCAAGGTGTCAAAGTAAGGTTGGAGCCGTAATGGCAGTACCGGAATGGCTCGCCGCCGTACGATTCGACGAAAAAGGCCTCATCCCTGCCATCGCCCAGAGCGCCGAAGACGGCACCGTGCTCATGGTGGCATGGATGAACGCGGTGGCCCTGGCCGAAACGCTGGATACCGGCTACGCGGTTTACTGGTCACGCTCGCGCAAGCGCCTGTGGCGCAAGGGTGAAGAATCGGGCCACCGTCAGCGGATTCGCGAAATCCGCCTCGATTGCGATGGCGACGTGATTCTTCTGAAAGTCGAGCAGGCGGGCGACATCGCCTGCCATACCGGGCGGCAGAGCTGCTTCTTCCGACGCCTCGAAGGCACTGAGGCCCCGACCTGGGTCGCGGTCGACCCCGTGCTGAAAGACCCTGAGCAAATCTACAAATGAGTACCGAATCCATACTGGCTCGCCTGGCCGATACGCTGGAATCCCGCCTGCCGGACAACGCCGCCCAACAGCCTGCCGACTCCTACGTGGCCAAGCTGTATCAGCGCGGCCCGGACGCCTTCCTGAAGAAAGTGGGCGAAGAGGCGACTGAACTGGTCATGGCGGCAAAGGATGCCGACACAGACCGCATCATCGCGGAAACGGCGGATCTGTGGTTTCACAGCATGGTCGCACTGGCCTATTATGGAGTCAGGCCCGAGCAAGTGCTGCACGAACTCGAGCGGCGCGAAGGGGTGTCGGGCCTGGCCGAAAAGGCCGCCCGCCCACAATCCTGAATAGATCCGAACACACCATGAGCGAGAACTGCATTTTCTGCAAGATTGCCGCCGGCGAGATCCCGGCCAAGAAGGTCCATGAAGACGAAGACTTCATTGCCTTTCACGACATCAATCCTGCGGCACCCGTACACCTGCTGATGATTCCCCGCAAGCACGTCAGGTCACTGGCCGATGTGGCGGAGGCCGACGCCGGATGGCTGGGAAGAATGATGGTTCTCGTGCAGAAACTAGCCTTTGACAACGGGTGCACACCGGGCCATGATGGCGGCTTTCGTCTTGTTGCAAATACCGGCCGAGAGGGCGGGCAGGAAGTCGATCACCTACATTTTCACATTCTCGGGGGCGCCCGCCCCTGGAGCAAGAGAGCGGCACCTGCCGCCTGACGGAGACTTACTATGGGCAGCTTCAGCATCTGGCATTGGTTGATCGTCCTCCTCATCATTGCGCTGGTCTTCGGTACCAAGAAGCTGCGCAACATGGGTGAGGATCTGGGCGGAGCCGTACGCGGCTTCAAGAAAGGCATGAGCGAAGGGGCACAAGAGGAGTCGCGCCCTGAAGCCGTCACGCAACGCCGCAGCACTGACGAGACCATCGACGTCCAGGCCAAAGAAAAGACTGACGCCTGACCATGTTTGACGTCAGTTTCACTGAGCTTCTTCTCATCGGCGTCGTGGCGCTGGTGGTCATCGGCCCTGAGCGCCTGCCCAAGGTGGCCCGTACCGTCGGCCACCTGCTCGGTCGGGCCCAGCGCTATGTCACCGACGTAAAGCGGGACATCCAGCGCGAGATCGACATCGATGAGATGACCAAGCTCAAGAAACAAATGGACGACGCGGCACATTCGCTGCAGGAATCCATGCGGGAAACAACGGCTTCGCTGCAGGAACCCTTGGCCGAAGCGCGCGCCAGCCTCAACGAGGCCTCAGCGTCAGTCGAGGATCTGGTGGAACAGGCTCGCCGCGAAACGGCCCCCTCCTCAGAAACAGCGGCCACCGAGCCGGAACCGGCGCAAATGCCCAGCCCCGCGGAAGCGCGCAAACCCGCAGACCAGACAGGTACGCCGACGTGACCCAGGAAGACGCAACACAGGAACCTACGCAGGACACCTTCATCTCGCATCTGGTGGAGCTACGGTCGCGCCTGATGAAGGCCGCCGGCGCAGTCCTGGCCATCTTCGTCGTGCTCTTCCTGTACCCGGGCCCTTCAGTTCTCTACGATGCGCTGGCCCAGCCCATGCTGGCTTCTCTGCCGCAAGGCACCCGCATGATCGCCACCGGCGTCATTACGCCCTTCATGGTGCCGGTCAAAGTCACTCTGCTGGCCGCCTTCCTCATCGGCCTGCCCGTCGTGCTTTATCAGGCATGGGCCTTCGTTGCGCCGGGTCTGTACAACCACGAAAAGCGCCTTGCACTGCCGCTTATTGCCTCGAGCACACTGCTGTTCTTCGCGGGCATGGCGTTCTGCTACTTCGTGGTCTTTCGCACGGTATTCCATTTCATTGCCGGCTTTGCGCCCGAATCGATCACACCCGCTCCGGATATCGAAGCCTACCTGAACTTCGTCATGACGATGTTCCTGGCCTTTGGCGTCACATTCGAGGTACCCGTGGCGGTGGTACTGCTGGCCAGCACAGGCGTGGTCAGCGTACAGAAGCTGCGCGAAGCCCGCGGCTACGTGATTGTGGGCGCGTTCGTCATCGCCGCCATCGTGACGCCACCCGATGTCCTGAGCCAGTTCATGCTTGCCGTGCCGCTATGCCTGCTGTACGAGGTGGGAATTCTGCTTGCCGCATCGATGGCCAAGAAGCGCGCCGAGACCGACTCGGCCACCGACCCCGAATCCGAAGGTCTTTAACGGCGCCGGCTTCCCGTCGGCCTTTCCCCAATCTGCACTTCGACCTTGTAGCGCCGCCCCTCGCGCAAGATGGTGAGCGGCAGCGTCGCACCGGGCTTGAGCGGCGCGATCTCGTTCAGGAAAGCCACCGAGTCCTTCACCGGCGAGCCGTCCAGCTCCAGCACAATGTCACCCACTTTCAGGCCCGCACGGTGTGCCGGACCGCCGCGCAACACGCTCGCCACAATAATGCCTTCCCGTTTGTCCAGGCCAAACGCGCGCATGAGTTCCGGCGTAATGTCTTGCGGTTCAATCCCCAGCCATCCCCGCGAAACCTTGCCCGTACGGATGATCTCTTCCAGTATGGTCTCGGCTGTGCGCGCCGGTATGGCGAAGCCGATGCCCAGCGACCCACCCGTTTCGGAATAAATGGCGGTATTGACGCCCACCAGCCGACCCCGCACGTCCACAAGGGCGCCACCTGAGTTACCGGGGTTGATGGCTGCGTCAGTCTGGATGAAGTTTTCGTAGATATTGATACCCAGCCGATTGCGCCCCAGTGCTGAGACAATGCCGAGTGTCGTCGTCTGCCCGACCCCGAAAGGGTTGCCAATGGCCAACACAACGTCTCCCACACGGAGCTGGTCATCGTGCTCGAACTCGATGGCCTGCAGCTTGGGCAGCCCGATCTTCAATACGGCAAGGTCGGTTTCGGGATCGGCTCCCACTACACGGGCATCGGCTTCGCGACCGTCGCTCAAGGCCACCCGTATGGAGTCTGCCGCTTCGACCACATGGTAGTTGGTCAGCACGTAACCATCCGCACGCACGATCACACCGGATCCTAGACTGCCGGACTGCCGGCGCTGACTGAAGCCGGGCAGACCCCGGAACAGGCGATTGAGTTCAGGGTCGGCAGGCAGCGGTATCAACGGGACGTCGATTACCTTCGTGGTATAGATGTTCACGACCGCCGGGGCGGCGCGAGCCACGGCATCGGCGTACGAAGAAGGCGCCCCCGCGTTCGGCACTGAGCGCGTAGTGGTAGCAGGATCGTCCGCCGGTGCACGCGCCCCGTTGCGCAGCCAGTCCGGCCTCAGCGTCGTGACGATGAATAAAATACCCAGGCATACCGTCACGGTCTGGGCGAAGACCAACCACAAACGATGCATAGATGAACGAGGCAGATATGAACCAGGTTTCCACGCGGCAACTCGCCGAATGGCTCGACAACACCCTGCAGGCCAGGCAGTTCAAAGACTATTGCCCCAACGGCCTGCAAGTTGAGGGCAGGGATACCGTCCGACATATTATTACCGGAGTGACGGCCTCACAGGCTCTGCTTGATGCGGCGGTGCAACAGAACGCCGATGCCATCCTTGTGCATCATGGCTGGTTCTGGAAGAACGAGGATCCGGTCCTGCGCGGCGCCAAGCGCCAGCGCATCGCCACGGCCCTGCAGCACGGGCTCAACGTATTGGGCTATCACCTTCCCCTGGACGCCCATCCCACCCTCGGTAACAACGCCCAGCTTGCGTTGCAGCTGGGCCTGGAAGTCGACTGCGATGCCGATGGTAAGCCTATTACCTTCGGCCCGAGCGACCTGATGTGGAGCGGCCGCTGCGCACCTTGCTCACTGGCGGATTTCGGCGAAAACATCGCCAAGGCGCTGGGCCGTCGGCCACTGGTCCTGGGGGAACCGGCCAAGCGCGTCAGCACCGTTGCATGGTGCACAGGTGGTGCGCAGAACATGATGCAGGCCGCCATCGACCGAGGCGTGGACGTCTACATCAGCGGCGAGGCTTCGGAGCAGAACTTTCACATGGCCCACGAAAGCGGCACCGCGTACATTGCCGCCGGGCACCACGCCACCGAGCGCTATGGCATCAAGGCGCTCGGCGAGGCAGTGGCACGCGAGTTCGGGCTGCGGGTCGACTTTCTGGACCTGGACAACCCGGTATAGGCGACTTATTGCTTCTTCAGGAGATCGCGGATCTCGCGCAGCAAAGCGACATCTTCAGGCGGAGGTGCGGGCGCTGCAGGCGCCGCTTCCTTTTCGCGTTCCAGGCTGCGACGGGCAGCATTGACGGCCTTGACCAGGCAGAACACCACGAAGGCAAGGAGGATGAAGTTGATGAGGATGGTGACGAAGTTGCCCCAGGACAGCACCACGGCGCCGGCAGACGAAAGGGCCTCGTAGGTCATGGCGCCGTCGTAGCCCTCGGGCAGGCGCAAGACCCAGAACCGATTGGTGAAGTCGACCTCTCCGCCAAGCACAAAGCTCACTATCGGCATGATCACATCCGCGACCAGGGAATCGATGATCTTGCTGAAGGCGGCGCCGATGATCACACCGACGGCCAGATCGATCATGTTTCCGCGAACCGCGAATTCTTTGAACTCGCTGAAAAAACCTCGTACTTTGCTCACGTGGTGGCTCCCATTGCATACACCCCAGAATCGGGCAGACGCTATAATACGCGGTTGATACGTAAGTACATAGCTACAAAATGCGAACGGAATGCCTGGGATCCGGGCATGAACAAGGATACTAGAATGAGTCAGATTACGACACAGCTCGATGATTCCGGCATGGTTGATCCAAACCAACCGACCGACCCGTCCCGGCGCACTTGGGTCGGCGTGGCCTGTGCATTCGGCGGTGTAGCGGGCGCTGCAACGGCCGTACCCTTCGTCAGCTCGTTCGCGCCGTCAGAGCGCGCGCGCGCTGCGGGAGCTCCTGTCGAAGTCGATGTCTCCAGCCTGCAGCCGGGCCAGATGGTCACCGTCGAGTGGCGCGGCAAGCCGGTGTGGGTGCTGCGTCGTACTGAAGCCCAGCTTGCGGCGCTGCCGAAGCTCGACTCGCAGCTCGCCGATCCCGACTCCGATCGCCCCGGCTTTACGCCCGAATACGCCAAAAACGAGTACCGTTCGCGCAATCCGGAATACTTCGTGGCCGTGGGTATCTGCACCCACCTTGGCTGTTCGCCCACGCCTCAGCTGGCCTCTGGTGCAGGCCCTGGTCTCCCCGCAAACTGGCAAGGCGGCTTCTTCTGCCCCTGCCACGGCTCCGCCTTCGACCTGGCCGGCCGCGTCTACGCCAACGTGCCCGCCCCGGACAACCTCGAGGTTCCTCCCTATCAGATCTCGGCCGACGGCACGCGCATTACCGTCGGTGTCGACGAAAACAATCCGGCCTGATGCCACAACGGGGCGCCTAGGCGCCCTTCGCACGAATCCGTAAATACGCCACGTATAGTTAGAAAAGGAGCCGTTTCATGGCTGGCGAAAAAACCGTCGAAACGACAGGACTCTTGGGCTGGATTGACAGGCGCTTTCCGCTGACATCCTTGTTCAAGGAGCACATGTCGGAATACTACGCGCCCAAGAACTTCAATTTTTGGTATTTCTTCGGCTCACTGGCCCTGTTGGTGCTCGTGATCCAGATCGTCACCGGCATCTTCCTGGTGATGAACTACAAGCCCGACGCAAAGCTGGCATTCGACTCGGTCGAGTACATCATGCGCGAAGTGCCCTGGGGTTGGCTGATCCGATACATGCACTCGACCGGCGCTTCCATGTTCTTCGTGGTGGTCTACCTGCACATGCTGCGCGGCCTGTTCTACGGTTCCTACCGCAAGCCGCGTGAACTGGTGTGGATCTTCGGCGTTGCCATCTTCCTCTGTCTCATGGCCGAAGCCTTCATGGGCTACCTGCTGCCCTGGGGCCAGATGTCGTACTGGGGCGCCCAGGTCATCGTGAACCTGTTTTCGGCCATTCCGTTCATCGGCCCTGAGCTGGCAGTGTGGATTCGCGGCGACTACGTCGTCTCTGATGCCACGCTGAACCGCTTCTTCGCCCTGCACGTCATTGCCGTGCCCCTGGTGCTCATCGGGCTCGTGGTCGCGCACATCATTGCGCTGCACGAAGTGGGCTCCAACAACCCGGACGGCGTTGAGATCAAGGAAGGCCCCAAGGATGCCAAGGGGCATCCCGTCGACGGCATTCCCTTCCACCCCTACTACTCGGTGCACGACATCGTAGGCGTGGCGGGCTTCATGATCGTCTTCGCGGCCATCGTGTTCTTTGCGCCTGAAATGGGCGGCTACTTCCTGGAGTTCAACAACTTCATCCCGGCCGATCCGCTCAAGACGCCTCCGCACATTGCACCGGTCTGGTACTTCACGCCGTTCTACTCCATGCTTCGTGCCACCACGGCCGACTTCACCTGGATTCTGGCAGGTGCATCGGTACTGGCAGCCATCGTGCTGTTTGCCAACGGCAAGCTGCGCGGCATCTGGCGCATCGCCGTCCCGGTCGGCCTGATCATCCTCGCCGTGCTGTTCCGCACGATCGACGCCAAGTTCTGGGGCGTGGTCGTCATGGGTGGCTCGGTGGTGCTGCTGGGCTTCCTGCCGTGGCTCGATTCCTCGCCTGTGAAATCCATCCGTTATCGCCCGACCTGGCATAAGTATCTGTACGCTTTCTTCATCGTGACGTTCCTGATCCTGGGTTACCTCGGTACGCAGCCGCCCAGCCCTGTGTTCAACCTCATGAGCCAGATTGGTACGGTGATCTACCTGGGCTTCTTCCTGCTGATGCCCATCTGGGGCCGTATGGGTACGTTCAAGCCCGTGCCCGAGCGCATCAACTTCAAAGCCCACTGAGGTCATCACAAGTAACGGAACGATCATGATCAAAAAGCTGATTGGAACCCTGGCCCTGTCCCTTACCTGCGCGGTCGCATTCGCAGCGGAAGGTGGATACGCCCTTGAAAAGGCGCCCGTTCGCATCAACGATATGGCGTCTCTTCAGAACGGCGCCAAGCTCTTCGTTAACTACTGCATGGGCTGTCACAGTGCGCGCTCGATGCGCTACAACCGCCTGAGCGATATCGGCCTGACCGATGAACAGATCCAGAAGAATCTGCTGTTCACGGGCGAGAAGGTCGGCGACCTCATGGAAATCGCCATGCGCCCGGATGACGCAGCCAAGTGGTTCGGCGCTGCGCCGCCCGACCTGTCCGTCATTGCCCGCGCCAAGTCGGTCAACCTGGGCCCATCCGGCGTGGACTACGTCTACACCTTCCTGCGCACGTTCTACCGCGACACCTCCCGCCCCATCGGCTGGGACAACCTTGTCTTCCCGAGCGTCGGCATGCCGCACGCGTTGTGGCAGCTGCAAGGTGAGCGCAGCATGGAACGCAACACCGTTGCCCAGGTCGAGGCCGATGACGGCACGAGCCAATGGCAACGTACGGTGGTGAAGTTCGACCCGCAAGGCTTCTCTACCGTGACCACCGAGACGCTCGAAGGGTATTCCGGCAGCGCGTCCGACAAGGTCACCTTCACGCCGGTCGACCCGAAGGCGGCTGCGCAATTCGACAGCCAGGTGGCCGACCTCGCCAACTTTCTGGGATGGATGGCGGAACCCGTACAGCTCGAGCGCAAGCGGCTCGGGGTGTGGGTGCTGCTGTTCCTGTTCCTGTTCTTCGGCGTTGCATGGCGCCTGAACGCTGTCTTCTGGAAGGACGTGAAGTAGTCCTTGCAGGCCAAGTTTGACCCATTGCCCGCGGCGCACGCCGCGGGCAATGCTGCAGGCAAAGCGACGAGGCGTACTCGGATACGCCTTTTCCCTTTTCTGGACCGCCCAAAAGGCGTACCTTTGTTCATACCTCTACGATTGGAAACCGCGACATGATGGTGCTCTATTCTGGAACGACTTGCCCGTTCTCCCAACGCTGCCGCTTTGTCCTGTTCGAAAAAGGCATGGATTTCGAAATCCGTGACATCGACCTGTACAACAAGCCGGAAGACATTGCCGTCATGAATCCGTACGGGCAGGTTCCGATCCTCGTGGAGCGCGACCTCGTTCTGTATGAATCGAACATCATCAACGAGTACATCGACGAGCGCTTCCCCCATCCGCAGCTGATGCCCGCCGACCCCGTCATGCGGGCCCGTACGCGCCTGTTCCTCTACAACTTCGAAAAGGAACTGTTCGTTCACGTCTCGGTACTCGAAGAGCGTGGCAACACCGACGCGCAGGCACAAGAAGTCGCACGCAACAACATCCGCGACCGCCTGGCCCAGCTTGCGCCCGTGCTCCTGAAGAACAAGTTCATGCTTGGCGAAGAATTCTCCATGCTCGACGTCGCCATCGCCCCGCTGCTCTGGCGCCTGGATCACTACGGCATCGAACTTCCCAAGAACGCGGCACCATTGCAGAAATACGCGGAACGCATCTTCTCTCGGCCGGCCTACATCGAAGCACTGACGCCTTCCGAGAAAGTCATGCGTCGCTGAGACACCCATGCAAGAATCGTCCACGAAACCCTATCTGATCCGAGCTCTGCACGAATGGTGTACCGATAATGGGTACACGCCCCACATCGTGGTGACCGTCGACGAGAACACGATCGTGCCGCCCGCGCATGTGCGCGACGGCCAGATCACGCTCAACATCGGCACCCTCGCCACGAACCGCCTGGTGCTCGGGAACGAATACATCGAGTTCCAGACCCGTTTCGGTGGTGTCACTGAGCAGATCTACGTTCCCGTGGCAGCCGTGTCCGCCATCTATGCGCGCGAAACCGGCGCCGGCATGGGATTCGAAGTTGCGAGCTCCGAGCCCTACCCGGGCGCCGACGCCGATTCGGCGTCTCACTCGGCCGACACCGGCGCAGGTTCGGACGACAAGCCGGACGACCCGCCGCCTAACCGCCCACGGCTTACCGTGGTGAAGTAGGCGCCAGGAAATTCAGGTAGAATGTCGCTTCTTTAAGCCGGCTTAGCTCAGTTGGTAGAGCAGCGCACTTGTAATGCGAAGGTCAAGGGTTCGACTCCTTTAGCCGGCACCAGTGATTCAAGCAAAGACGCC
>JAJUGH010000036.1 GCA_029268265.1 Alcaligenaceae bacterium
ATCCAAGCAAGAGAATAGAAACAACATGAAAAACCGGGTTTCTTCGAGCAATAGGATTGCATCGTGGTGCGATAGAGGACGCCTATCGCACAGATAAAGAAAAAGAACTTCTCATACGCAAATGCGAACCATTATCATTTCTTCAGCCGCGCTTTGCTTTGGAAAAATATGATCACGCTCGTACAGAAAACCAGTCAGGTCTTACTGCACATGTCGGTGGCGTTCGCCGTCACCTATGGCTTCACCGGCTCCCTGGCGGTGGGTGGTGTGGCCGCCATTGTCGAGCCTGTATGCAATGTGCTGTTGCTGCCGCTGCACGACCGCGTATGGCAGCGTATTCGTGAACGGCTGGCATTGCAGCCGCGTAACGTGGCAAAGGGCAGCGCGACAGGCCACGCCGGTGCCCCCGCCCCAGCGGTCGTGCATGGCTAACGCGCTTCAGCGCCGCCCTTGCCGCAACACCAGGCCCAGCAGCAACGCCGACCACCCCTGGAACAGGAGATCGATCGCCAGCAGCAGGCCGAATATCCAGGCGCTGTTACCCGGCCAGTTCGCTGCGATAAGGACGCCTACCAGCAGCGTCAGGGCTCCGGATATCCCGACCCAACCCCAACCGCGCTGCCCACGGTTGTTGAACCACAGCCAGGTGCGCAACGCACCCACGGCGATCAGCATGGCGCCGAACAGCAGAGTGAGCAGGCTGGCGCCCTGTACGGGCGAAAACACGGCGAACAGGCCGGCCGCCAGATAGAACAGCCCGCTGATGCTCCAGAAGATGAAGCCCTGCATGCCCTGGTTGCGCCAGGCATGCACAAGCTGACCTGCCCCGCCCACCACCATTAGCGACCCCACGAAGATCACGCTGGCAAGTGTGGCAACGAATACGTGAGCCAGGGCCAGCATGCCCAGCAGGAGCATTACGACGCCCAAGCCGACGAACCATCCCCAACGAGCCCGAAGTTCTACCAGAGCATCTGCGACGGAAGGGCGAGAAGGTGGGGGATTGTCTCGATGGTCATTCATAGCAGCCGTCCTTTGCCTTCGTGGCCTTTGCGTTACCGGCAGACACTTTGTGCCGCAGCCTGCCTAGCGGGAAATCAGGGTTGGGCGCCGTACGGCGGAAAGTATGGAGCGCGTCACGCCACCAAACAATAGCTGCCGGTGCCGGGGCTTGCTGTATGCACCCATTACGACCAGGTCGGCGTCTTCCTGAGCGGCCACCGACTCGATCACTTCATTAACGCCGCGCCCATACGAGCTCTCGCAGCGGGTTTGCACCCTCGCGCCATGACGCGCCAGGTGGTGCGAGATGTCCATGCCCGGTACGGGGCCGTGCCGTTCTTCCTGCTTCTCGGCATCGACCACCAGCAAGGTGGTGTGTTCAGCCATGGTGATGTAGGGCAACGCGTCCATGATGGCCCGGCGCGCTTCGCGTGTCGCATTCCAGGCCACCAATACCCGCTTCACGTCTTCGCGAACCGCCCAATGCTGCGGCACGATCAGCACCGGCACACCAACCTCGAATACGACCCGTTCCGGCGTTACGCTGTCGGGCAGGCAGCTTTCAGGGTGCTGGCCCATCACGACCAGGTCGCAATGCAGGGAGCTGAGTACGGCGTCTTCGTTTTCGAAGGTGCGCCACAACACCCGGAATTCCACCGAGATTCCTCGGCTACGCCCGAGCTCAGCCAGGCGCTGCCCCACCTGCACCACTGCGGCTTCCTCGCGCTCGCGCCGACGGGCGATGGCTTCGGGAATGGCACCACCTCGGGCCCGGGTGGAACCATCAGCACCGCGATACAAGGCGCCCATATTGAAAATTCCCACCAGGTGGGCATCGCAATGCTGGGCGAGCCACGCGGCGTACTCGAGCGTGCGGCACTCGGTGTCGGCGTAGTCAATGAAGACGGCAATACTCTTCCATGAGCTCATTCTGCTTTCCTGCTTTTTTTGCACAAATTCATAGCGGGTCAGAGGGCCGCCGACCCAAGCCGCTGCCGCTGGTAGCTGCCATCCTGCACGTGCCTGCACCAATCCTGGTTATCCAGGTACCACTGCACCGTCTTGCGTAATCCGCTCTCAAAGGTTTCATGCGGGATCCAGCCCAGTTCCCGCTGGATCTTTGCGGCGTCAATGGCATAACGCATGTCATGCCCCGGTCGGTCCGCCACGAACGTGATCAGATCGGCGTAGCGGCAGACCCCTGCCGGCTTCTGCGGGTGTAATTCCTCGAGCAGTTCGCAAATGGCGTGCACGACGTCGATATTGCGCTTTTCGTTATGCCCGCCAATGTTGTAAGTTTCGCCCGGCACTCCTTCCATGACCACCTGGTACAACGCACGGGCATGGTCTTCGACGTACAGCCAATCGCGTACCTGATTGCCTTGCCCGTACACCGGCAGAGGCTTGCCCTCGAGCGCGTTCAGGATCATCAGCGGGATAAGTTTTTCGGGGAAGTGGAAGGGCCCGTAGTTATTCGAGCAATTCGTGATGAGTGTGGGCAGGCCGTAGGTGCGCCGCCACGCGCGAACCAGGTGATCGGAGCCCGCCTTGCTGGCGGAATACGGCGAGCTGGGAGCGTAAGGCGTGGTCTCACGGAACAGGTCGTCCGGCCCCTCCAGATCGCCGTAGACCTCGTCGGTGGAAATGTGATGAAAGCGAAATGAACCTCGCTCGGCTTGCGGCAACGTGCGCCAGTATTCCCGCGCGGCCTCAAGCAAGGTGTAGGTGCCCACCACGTTGGTGCGGATGAACTCCGCCGGACCGTCGATGGATCGATCCACGTGAGATTCCGCCGCGAGGTGCATGACGCGCTGCGGCTGATGTTGCTTGAACACCCGGCGTAGCTCCGCCGCGTCACAGATATCGACTCTCTCGAAGATATGCCTCGGGCTGCCCCCGATAGACGCCAATGATTCCAGGTTGCCCGCATACGTGAGCTTGTCGACGTTGATGACGGTATGCGCCGTATTCCCGATAAGGTGGCGAACGACGGCGGAGCCGATGAAACCGGCGCCGCCGGTGACGAGAATCTTCATAATCTGCGGGGCAGGAAGCGGAGGAGATCAGAGTTTCCGGCGAAGATAGCACGGATACCGGCCTTCAATATCGCCAGCCCCGTTCGTCCATAAAGGAAAACCCTAGTCATTTCAGGCCTAAGGTGTTACAATCCTAATGTTGTCGGTAGAACCGCGCTCGCGCGCGGTTAACAGATCACCCGGGCAGCGCGGCTGCCTCTGCTGACAATCCGCGCGGCGGCACCGATCCCCTTTCGGCCAACCCGCATTCCTGTACACGCCTCTTCAGGCGCAGCATCCGGGGCAACAGCCCCATCCTGGCGAAACGCCGCAGATCCGTTCCATAGAACGCATCGTCCGACGCCTTGCTACCGGCGTCCTGATCCCACCCGCAATTGCGGCCGTGGATTACGTTAGCCCCACAGAAGGAGTACACATGGCAAAAGAAGAACTCATCGAAATGGGCGGTCTCGTTACTGAAGTCCTGCCCGATTCCCGTTTCCGCGTCACGCTTGACAACGGACATGCCGTCGTCGCCTATACCGGTGGAAAAATGCGCAAGCATCACATCCGCATTCTTGCCGGCGACAAGGTATCGCTCGAGATGTCCCCCTACGATCTGGGCAAGGCCCGCATCGTCTACCGTCATATCGCCGGGCGTCCTGCTGCGGCAACCACGCGCCGCCGCCGCTGAGCCGTCGCGTCGTCGTGATGCCGCGAAACGCGGCGCCACACGGGCCGCCCCCGCCTCCCGGACGGGTGCCGCCATGCCGGCAACGGCCGAGTGCCAGAATTGCGGCACTACAATTGCTTCATGATGTCGATCACATCTGGAGCCATCGTGAATCACGACACCGAATCCCTGATAGAACACGCCCACCCGGCCGGCTTGGCCGAATTACCCGAATGGGCGGAATTTGCACGCGCAGCCAAAGCTGCCCGTATTGATCCTTCCCGCCTGGCGGTCATCAATGCTGCCGGGATCGAGCTCGACACTAGCGGGCAATACGCCTCGCCTGAGATGGCGGAAGCCGCCGAAGCCCTGCTGAGCGCACGGGACTTCGAAGGCTGGCGGCGCCGCCTGCTCGAGGGGGATATCGTGAATCCCACCGAGGACCGCGCCGCCTGGCACACTGTGCTGCGAGCGCCGGCCCTGCTTCCCGAGGTGGCCGCGGAGCGGCAGCGACTCATCGAATTCATTCAGACCGCAGACACCGAAAGGCGTTGGCGCAATATCGTGCACATCGGTATCGGCGGCAGCGACTGGGGTGTACGCCTGGCCGTGGCCGCCTTCGGTTATGCCGGCACGTGGCGACGCATCCATTTCGCCGCCAACATCGACGGCCACGCCATTCAAGGCGCCATGTCAGGCTTCGATCCCCACGACACGTTGATCGTCATGGCGTCCAAGTCATTCACCACGGCCGAGACACTCGAAAACGGACGACGCGCGCGTGAATGGCTGGAAGCTGCGGGTGTGGCCGAACCCTGCAAGCAGATGGTCGCAATTACGGCGCGACCGGACGTCGCCAAGGAATGGGGGATCCCGGAAAATCACATCTTCAAACTGTGGGACTGGGTTGGAGGCCGCTTCTCGCTCTGGTCCGCCGTGAGCCTGACGACCGCCCTGGCCGTCAGCGCCGACGTCATCGCCGGCATGCAGGCCGGTGCCGCCGCCATGGACAAACACTTCGCGGAAGCTCCAATACACGAGAACGCGGCAGTGCAGATGGCCCTGTGCGGCGTTGTGAACCGAAGCGTGCTGGGCTACGGCTCTCTCAATATTGCGCCCTATGATTTCCGGCTGGCGAACCTGGTGCCTTATATCCAGCAACTGGAGATGGAGTCACTGGGCAAGTCGGTCGATATCGCCGGCAACCCGGTCGATGTGCCGACCGGCCCGGCCGTATGGGGCATGCCCGGCACCGACGCGCAACACACCTTTTTCCAATGGCTACACCAGGGCAGTGACGGCGCTCCGGTGGATTTCATTATCTGCGCCCAGGCCGACCACGGCTGGCCCAAGCACCATCGCATTCTTCTGGCCAACTGCCTGGCGCAGAGGCAGGCCCTGATTCAGGGCAAGTCGTATAACGAGGCGCTCCGCGAGTGCCTTGACGCCGGCATGCCGCAGGAAAAAGCCGAGTGGCTGGCCCGGCATCGCGTGTACGGCGGGGGGCGGCCTTCGAACCTGATCGTATTGCCGAGGCTTTCGCCCTACACACTGGGCGCCCTGCTGGCCCTGTACGAACACAAGGTCTTCGTGCAGGGAGTCATCTGGGGTATCAACCCGTTCGACCAATGGGGCGTGGAATACGGCAAGGTGCTGGCGCAAGGCCTTACCGGGCAACTGGCCGGAACTGAGGCGTGCAGCCCCGGCCATGATGCTTCCACTGCTTACTGGGTGGACCGGCTCAAAGGCCCATGCACAGATATTTGACCACCATGTAGTCGTCGAGGCCGTAGCGGGATCCTTCCCGCCCAAGGCCCGACTGCTTCACGCCGCCAAACGGCGCTGCCTCGTTGGACAGTATGCCGGTATTGATGCCGACCATGCCGTACTCCAGCGCCTCGGCCACCCGCCACACCCGCCCGATATCGCGGCTGTAGAAGTAGGCGGCAAGGCCAAACTCCGTATCGTTGGCCATCGCGACCACTTCTTCGTCAGTGCTGAAGCGGAACAGAGGCGCCACGGGGCCGAAGGTCTCTTCACGCGCAATGCGCATTGCCGGTGTCATGTTGGCCAGCACGGTGGGCTCGTAGAAGGTGCCGCCCAGCGCATGCACGCGCCCGCCGGCAATCACTTCAGCACCTTGCTCCAGAGCATCGTCGATGTGCTCCTGCACCTTGCGCACGGCGTGCTCGTCGATCAAGGGCCCGAGGGATACACCTTGCTGCAGGCCGTCGCCCACTTGCAGCTTGCCCACCGCTGCCACCATGCGGCGTGCGAACTCCTCGTAAACGCCATCCTGAACGTAAATGCGATTCGCGCAGACGCAGGTCTGACCCGTATTGCGATACTTGCTGATGATCGCGCCTTCAACGGCGGCATCGAGATCGGCATCATCGAAGACAATGAAAGGCGCGTTGCCGCCCAGTTCCATCGACACCTTCTTGATCGTGGATGCCGTCTGCTCCATCAGCACGCGCCCCACTTCAGTGGACCCCGTGAAGCTCAACTTGCGCACGATCGGGTTGCTGGTCATTTCGCCACCGATTTCAGAAGCCGAGCCGGTGACCACGGAGACGACGCCATCCGGTACGCCAGCTTCCTGCGCCAGTACGGCCAGTGCCAGTGCGGAGTACGGCGTCTGTGTAGCGGGCTTCACCACGATGGGGCAACCCGCCGCCAGCGCAGCGCCCACCTTGCGGGTGATCATCGCGGACGGAAAATTCCATGGCGTGATGGCGGCGCACACGCCGACCGGCTCCTTCACGACGACGATACGGCGGTCAGCCGAAGGCGCGGGAATCGTGTCGCCATACGCGCGCTTGCCTTCCTCTGCGAACCACTCGAAATACGATGCGGCGTAAGAGACTTCTCCGCGCGCTTCCGTCAAAGGCTTGCCCTGTTCGAGCGTCATGATGCGGGCCAGGTCGTCGGCATGCGCATGCATCAGATCGAACCAGCGGCGCAGAATGGCGGCCCTTTCTTTGGCGGCCAGTGCGCGCCACGCGGGCCAGGCGGCATTCGCGGCCTCGATGGCTCGGCGGGTCTCGGCCGCGCCCATTTTGGGAATCGTGCCCAGCTGTTCGCCATTGGCGGGGTTCGTCACCGGGATCGTGCCGCCGCCGTCGGCATCACACCATTTACCCGCGATGAAGCATTGCTGTCGGAATAATGAAGGATTGTTCAATGCCTGCACTTGCCACCTCTCCTGTCGGGAAGACGATAATGCGGGATATCTTACTCTCATCATCGGCGCGCAACGACCGCCTGCCGTATCACTTCGCAACCCATGCAAGCCAGAGACTATCGTGATCTCATCATCCTCGCCGCCATCTGGGGGAGCTCCTTTCTCTTCATGCGCTTGAGTGTCGCGGAGTTCGGCCCTCTCGCACTGGTGGAAGTGCGGGTGGGCATGAGTGCAATCTTCCTGCTGGTTGTGGCGGGCTTCAGAGGGCAGCTGCTCGCGCTATGGCGGAATGCAGCCCGCATCGGTTTCTCGGGCGTGTTCGCCGCCGGCCTCCCCTTTCTGCTGTTCAACTACGCCGTGCAGACCGTACCCACCAGCATGATGGCCGTCATCAACGCCATGACGCCGCTGTTCGGGGCGATCATCGCGCGCCTGTGGTTGAAGGAAAGGCTAACGCGGGCGCGCGTGGCGGGCCTCATGATCGGCTTCATGGGCATCGTCCTCCTGGTGTGGGAAGACCTGTCGCTGGACGGAACGGGTCTGGGGCTCGGCGTACTGGCTTGCCTCGGATCCGCCCTGTGCTACGGATTCGCCGCCTGCTTCACCACGCGCTATCTGAAGGGCATCGATCCCATGGCGGTAGCCGCGGGCAGCGTCAGCGGGGCCGCCATCGCGCTTCTGCCTACCGCCATTATTGCCTGGCCGGATACGCCGGTCTCCGCCTCATCGTGGGCCGCGGCCAGCACCCTGGCCTTGCTTTGCACCGGCCTGGCCTACATCATCTTCTATCGTCTGGTTGACCGCGTGGGCGCCTCGCGCAGCATCACGGTCACTTTCCTGGTGCCGGTCTTCGGCATCCTTTGGGGTGTGTTGCTGCTGAATGAACCGCTCAGCCTGCGGCTCGTCATGGGCGGTGCCGTCGTGCTCTTGGGTACACTGCTCGCGACCGGCTTCATCGGAGCCGGCAAGCCGGCCGCAGCAAGCTGACGCAGAGGCAGAATCATGTGCATCATCTGTGAACGAATGGCTGCGGGCCGTTCTTACCAACACTCTTTATTCCGGAGGCATGCAGAAGCAATGTCCACTCCTTTTGAGCGTCTGAAGCGGGACTGTGCAACCGAATGGCGCGCGTATTGCGAACACGAATTCGTACGGCAGCTGGGGGCCGGCACCCTGCCCATGGAGGCGTTCCAGCACTACCTGAAGCAGGACTACCTCTTTCTGGTGCATTTCGGCCGCGCCTGGGGTCTGGCGGTATACAAAAGCCGTGACATCGGCCAGCTGCGCCAGTCGCTCGATTCGCTCAAGGCCATCATCGACATCGAACTGGATCTGCATGTCAAGTATTGCGCCGAGTGGGGCATCAGCGAAGCGGAACTGACAGACCTGGCGGAATCCCGGGCCACCATGGCGTACACCCGTTACGTGCTCGAGGCCGGCAACCGTGGCGACATTCTGGATCTGCACGTGGCCTTGGCGCCCTGCATCGTCGGGTATGCGGAAATCGGGAACTGGCTGGTGGACCAGCGCTTCACCGTACGCATGGGTAACCCCTACGGCCCCTGGCTGGATATGTACACTTCGAAGGAGTTCCAGCAGGCCGCGCAGGCGGAAGTGGACTGGATCAACGGGCAGATGGAGGGTATCTCGGACACGCGCTACAAGGAGCTCGCCCGCATCTTTTCCGAGGCCACCCGCCTGGAAGCCGACTTCTGGCAGATGGGTCTGACCCTTCAAAACTGACCGCTTTTTCACTGATCAGCACCGGGCGGACCACAGGTCTGCCCGGCGCTGCGATAAAATCGTGGAATGGCCAGATTGCCCCGTCTCTATGCTCCGGGGGTTCCACAACTCCTTCAGGCGCGCTTTGCGCGCCCCCTGGCCACACCCAACGACCCTACCCCCTCCGCTCAACTGCAGCTCGTGCAGCAATGGCTCACTACCGAGGTGCAGGCGCGCAGTGTAGCTCTCCACGCCTGGGTCCTTCTTCCCGACCGCTTCGTGCTATTGGCCACCCCGTCCGACGCGACCACCCTTCCGCAGGTCGTTCAAGGTATCGGGCGGCGCATGGCGGCAAGACTCACCCACGGCCGAAGCTTTGAAGGACGGTACCGGAGCGCATTGGTACAGGATTCGTGGATGCTCCGGTGTTGCGCATGGGTCGATACCTTGCCCATGCGCGAAGGCCTGGTGGATACACCGGCGAATTGGCCGTGGTCCTCGGCGCCGGACCACCTGGGCCGGCGCAGCATGCCGGCCCTGGGTCAGTACCACGCCACGTACTGGAACCTGGGAGATACCCCGTTCACCCGCCAGGCGCGATACCGCATCGTGCTGGAGAAGGGATTATCCGCCCGTGAAGCCGAATCCATAGAACAGTCCCTATTCGGTCAGTGGGCATTGGGAGACGCGCAATTTGCTGCCCTACTGAGCGCCCGTGGCAGCCGCCGGGCAGCACCGGCGGCACGGGGGAGGCCCCGCAAGGCCACAGCCGCCAACGGCGTTACAAAATAATTTTCTGACCGCCGGAAACCGCACATCGCGCTTAGGGCGGGGGCCGCCATAATGCGGTGCCTTTTATTTCAGAGATGTACATCTGTCCCCATTATTTTTCATGGGTTAATTCGCCGTCCGAAATAGGGGACGTACCCCAATTTATTTCTGTTGTGCGACGCAAAAAACAGCAGTAATTTTTTTGTTCCGGTTCACGTAACCCGCGAGCAAATCATGCCTGACTCCCACTCCTTCAACCGCGTCCGCCGCCCGGGCGTGGTCCCCCGTCCGATCCCCGGCCTTCCGCCTGCCCAAGGCCTGTATGACCCGGCCAACGAGCACGATGCCTGCGGTGTCGGATTCGTTGCGCACATAAAGGGCGCAAAGAGCCACGCCATCATCCAGCAGGGCCTGAAAATTCTGGAGAACCTGGACCATCGCGGCGCAGTGGGTGCGGATGAGCTGATGGGCGACGGAGCGGGCATTCTCATTCAGATCCCCGACGCCCTCTACCGCGACGAGATGGCCAAGCAGGGCGTCATCCTGCCGCCACCCGACGAATACGGCGTGGCGATGGTATTTCTGCCCAAGGAAACGGCATCCCGGCTCGCCTGTGAAAGGGAGCTCGAGCGCGCCGTGCGAGACGAAGGCCAGGTGGCGCTCGGCTGGCGCGATGTGCCCGTGGATCACCACATGCCGATGTCCCCCACCGTGCGCGCCTGTGAGCCGGTGATCCGCCAGCTCTTCATCGGCCGCGGCCCCGGAATTTCGGTGCCGGATGCGCTCGAGCGCAAGCTGTACGTGATTCGCAAGACGGCCAGCCATGCGATCCAGCAGATGAAACTGGCTCATGGCCGCGAGTATTTCGTGCCCTCCATTTCGGTCCGTACCGTGGTGTACAAGGGCCTGCTTCTGGCGAACCAGGTCGGTGCCTATTTCCGCGACCTGCTGGATGCCCGCGCCGTCTCGGCACTTGCCCTTGTGCACCAGCGCTTCTCGACGAACACCTTCCCGGCGTGGCCATTGGCCCACCCCTACCGCATGATCGCGCATAACGGCGAGATCAACACCGTGAAGGGCAACTTCAACTGGTTGCGGGCACGAGAAGGTGCCATGGAATCGGCCGTGCTAGGGTCGGACCTGCAAAAGCTCTATCCCATTGTCTATGAAGGGCAGTCGGACACCGCCACCTTCGACAACTGCCTGGAGCTGCTTGTCATGGCGGGGTACTCGCTGGCCCATGCCATGATGATCATGATCCCGGAGGCCTGGGAGCAGCATGCCGACATGGACGAAAACCGCCGCGCGTTCTATGAGTATCATGCGGCGCTCATGGAGCCATGGGACGGCCCCGCCGCGGTGGCCTTCACTGATGGTCGCCAGATTGGCGCCACTCTGGACCGTAACGGTTTGCGGCCCGCCCGTTACCTGATCACTGACGACGACCTGGTGGTCATGGCTTCGGAAGCCGGAACGCTCGCCATCCCGGAGCATCGCATCGTCAAGAAGTGGCGGCTGCAGCCTGGGAAGATGTTCCTGATCGACCTGCAGCAAGGCCGCATCATCAACGATGAAGAAATCAAGTCGCAGCTGGCCAACATGCGCCCGTATCGGCAGTGGATCGAGCGGCTACGCCTGAAGCTGGAAACGCTGGATGCTCCGCCTCAGGCCGGTGCGCCTCGCTCGAGCGTTCCACTGCTTGAGCGTCAACAGGCCTTCGGCTGGAGCCAGGAAGACTTGCGGGTGATTCTCGAGCCCATGGCCAAGGCGGGCGAAGAGGCCATCGGGTCCATGGGCAACGATGCCCCGCTTGCCGTGCTGTCGGCACGCAGCAAGCCTTTCTATCACTACTTCCGCCAGCTCTTCGCCCAGGTCACGAATCCTCCGATCGACCCGATACGCGAGCAGCTGGTGATGTCGCTGAACTCCTTCATCGGACCCAAGCCCAACCTGCTCGACATCAACAACGTGAATCCGCCGCAACGGATCGAGGTGGCGCAGCCCGTGCTGGATTTCGCCGCCATGGCGCAGATCCGGCAGATCGAGAAGATCACCAGCGGGAAGTTCTCCTGTCATGAACTGGACATCACGTATCCGGTGGCATGGGGGCCTCAGGGCATCGAAGCGTATATCGCTTCACTTTGCGCAAGCGCAGCGGACGCAGTGCTGAGCGGCTACAACATCCTGCTCATCACCGACCGCAACGTGAACGCCGAGCGAGTCGCGATACCGGCGCTGCTGGCCACTTCCGCCATACACCATCACCTGATACGGGCGGGGCTGCGCACACGCACCGGCCTGGTCGTGGAGACCGGCTCCGCTCGCGAGGTGCACCACTTTGCGCTTCTGGGCGGCTACGGAGCCGAAGCTGTGCATCCCTACCTGGCCCTGGAGACGCTGGCAACGTTCGAGTCGCCCGCCAAAGCCACCGCCAACTACATCAAGGCAGTGGGCAAGGGTTTGAACAAGGTCATGTCCAAAATGGGCATCTCGACCTACATGTCGTACACCGGCGCACAGATCTTTGAAGCCGTGGGGCTCAATTCCGCCTTCGTCGAAAAGTACTTCACCGGCACGCCAAGTCATATCGAAGGTGTGGGCATCTTTGAAATCGCCGAAGAAGCGCTGCGCGTGCACGCCGCCGCCTTCAGCGACGACCCGGTTCTGCACGATGACCTGGAAGCCGGCGGCGAATACGCCTGGCGAGTCCGGGGCGAAGAACACATGTGGTCGCCGGACGCCATCGCGCGGCTGCAGCATGCCACCCGAGGCAAGGACTACAACACGTACAAGGAATACGCCCAGCTCATCAACGACCAGTCGCGCCGCCTGATGACGCTGCGCGGGCTGTTCGAGTTCAAAGTCGACCCTAACCGTGCCATTCCCTTGAGCGAGGTAGAGCCCGCCAAAGAGATAGTGAAGCGCTTTGCCACGGGCGCCATGTCGCTGGGCTCGATCTCTACCGAGGCGCATGCTGTGCTTGCCCTCGCCATGAACCGCCTGGGCGGCAAGTCCAACACCGGCGAGGGGGGCGAAGACGAACTTCGCTATCGGGCGGAACTGCGCCAGGGCAAGAGCGTGATCCGCAAGGGCGACACACTGGCTTCGTTCCTGGGCGGCGAGCGCGTAGCCGCCGACGTGCCCATGCAGGCGGGCGATTCGCTGCGCTCACGCATCAAGCAGGTGGCCTCCGGCCGCTTCGGCGTCACAGCGGAATACCTGAGCAGCGCCGACCAGATTCAGATCAAGATGGCACAGGGCGCCAAGCCGGGCGAAGGCGGGCAGCTCCCCGGCCACAAGGTCACCGACTACATTGCGAAGCTGCGCCATTCGGTTCCCGGTGTGGGGCTCATCTCGCCTCCCCCGCACCACGACATCTACTCGATCGAAGATCTCGCACAACTGATCCACGACCTGAAGAACGTGAACCCGCGGGCGTCGATTTCCGTGAAGCTGGTGTCCGAAGTCGGCGTGGGCACCGTGGCCACGGGTGTGGCCAAGGCCAAGGCCGATCACGTGGTGATCGCCGGTCACGACGGCGGCACGGGCGCCTCGCCCGTTTCTTCCATCAAGCATGCCGGCACGCCGTGGGAGCTGGGACTGGCCGAAGCGCAACAGACGCTGGTGCTGAACAACTTGCGCTCACGCATCCGGGTGCAGGCCGACGGTCAGATGAAGACCGGCCGAGACGTCGTCATTGCCGCCCTGCTGGGCGCCGATGAATTCGGTTTCGCCACCGCTCCGTTGGTGGTCGAAGGCTGCATCATGATGCGCAAATGCCATCTGAACACTTGCCCGGTGGGGGTCGCCACCCAGGATCCTGTCCTGCGGCGCAAGTTCCAGGGCAAGCCGGAACACGTGGTGAACTACTTCTTCTTCGTCGCTGAGGAAGTCCGGGAAATCATGGCGCAGCTTGGCGTTCGCCAATTCGACGAGCTGGTGGGCCAGATCGGTCTGCTGGACATGCGCCGCGGCATCGAACACTGGAAGGCACGCGGGCTGGACTTCACCCGCTTGCTGCATGCCGTGCCCTCCACGGAACCGCTGCGTCAGGTCCACGAGCAGAATCACAATCTCGAGAAGGCGCTGGATCACGAGCTGATCGCGCGCAGCAAGCCGGCGCTCGAACGAGGCGAGCATGTGTCGTTCATTATTCCGGTGCGCAACCGCAACCGCAGCGTGGGCGCCATGCTTTCCGGCGAGGTCGCCCGGCTCTACGGCCATGAGGGGCTGCCGGAGGACACCATCCATATCCAGCTCAACGGTTCGGCGGGGCAAAGCTTCGGCGCCTTCCTGGCCCACGGCATCACGCTGGACCTGGTGGGCGAAGCCAACGACTACGTTGGCAAGGGCTTGTCCGGCGGGCGCATCGTCGTGCGTTCGCCCAATGACTTCCGCGGGTTTGGACCGGACCACATCATTGCCGGGAACACCGTGCTGTACGGCGCCCTGGCCGGCGAGGCCTACTTCAACGGCGTGGCCGGTGAACGCTTTGCCGTGCGCAACTCCGGCGCGGTGGCGGTGGTGGAAGGCACCGGCGACCACGGTTGCGAATACATGACCGGCGGCACGGTAGTGGTGCTCGGCGCCACCGGCCGCAACTTCGCCGCCGGCATGTCAGGAGGCCTGGCCTACGTGTGGGATCCGGACGGCAGCTTCCAGAAGCGATGCAACCACGCCATGGTCGAGCTGGAGCGGGTCAGCTCCCATGCCGAGCAGACTGCGGGCCCCGACCCGCGCGACTGGCACAGCATCAAGCCAGGCAGCGAACGGGAAACGGATGAAACCATTCTGCGCCGCTTGATCGAGAACCACTACCGGTATACGGGCAGCTTCCGCGCGCGCGACATGCTCGATCACTGGGAACGCAGCCGCCGCGAGTTCGTGAAGGTGGTGCCGCTCGAATACCGCCGTGCGCTGGGCGAGCTGTGGCTTGCCGCCCATAGCGAAAACATTGCCGCTTGAGGAAACAACATGGGCAAGATCACAGGATTTCTGGAGTTCCAGAGAGTAGAGGAAGGCCATGAGGCACCCGGCTCACGGGTACGTCACTGGAACGAGTTCGTCCACACACTCGACGATGACGGCGCCACGCGTCAGGCGGCTCGCTGCATGGATTGCGGCATCCCGTTCTGCCATAACGGCTGCCCCGTCAACAACATCATTCCGGACTGGAACGACCTGGTCTACCGAGGCCAATGGCGCCGCGCGCTCGATGTGCTGCATTCCACCAACAACTTTCCCGAGTTCACAGGCCGGATCTGCCCCGCGCCGTGCGAAGCCGCCTGTACGCTGAACATCAACGCGGATGCCGTCGGGATCAAGTCCATCGAGCATGCCATCATCGACAAAGGCTGGCAGATGGGCTGGGTGGCACCCCAGGCGCCCATGAAGCGCACGGGCCGCAAGGTTGCCGTGGTGGGCTCCGGTCCCGCCGGACTGGCGTGCGCACAACAGCTTGCGCGCGCTGGCCACGATGTCACCGTGTTCGAGAAGAGCAATCGTATCGGCGGCCTCCTGCGCTACGGCATTCCCGACTTCAAGCTGGATAAATCGCTCATCAACCGGCGGCTGGCGCAAATGGAAGCGGAAGGCGTGGAGTTTCGGGCTTCGACCTATATCGGCCGCCCCGAAGACGCAGCCGACGGCGTCACCGTTCGAACCCCGGACTCGCTGCTCGAGGAATTCGATGCCGTGGCGCTAACCGGCGGAGCCGAGACGCCACGCGACCTGCCCGTCCCGGGAAGGGAACTGCGCGGCGTGCACTTCGCCATGGATTTCCTGCGACAGCAGAATATGGCCAACGCCGGCGACCGTGTGGCCCGCCAGCTTTCCGCGAAGGACAAACACGTCATTGTCATCGGCGGTGGCGACACCGGATCCGACTGCGTGGGCACGAGCATCCGCCAGGGCGCTGCCTCGGTGATCCAGTTCGAGCTCATGCCGCGACCACCTGAAGTGGAAAACAAACCGCTCACCTGGCCTTACTGGCCCGCCCGCCTGCGGACGTCATCCTCCCACGAGGAAGGCTGCGAGCGTGATTGGGCGGTAGCCACCAAGGCTCTGGAAGGCAAAGGCGGCAAAGTTGAGAAGCTGATCGCCTCCCGCGTCGAATGGTTCCGAGACAAGGTCACGGGCCAGATGAAGATGCGCGAAGTCGAAGGCTCCCAGTTCGAGCTGAAGGCCGACCTGGTGTTGCTCGCCATGGGCTTCACCTCGCCCGTGAGGGCTGTGCTGGACGCGTTCGGCGTCGATACGGATGC
>JAJUGH010000037.1 GCA_029268265.1 Alcaligenaceae bacterium
CCCGCAGAGCGTCAAGGTCGGTGGCGGCTTCCGAATCGGCAAGCTGGGCAGCGAGCCGTTCCTGCAGAGCCGGTAGTTCCTCGGGCTCGACGTGAAACTTGCGAGCGGCTGAAAACAGTTCACTCACGCGCTGCTCGGCGCGCTCGAGCGATTCGGGATCAAGCTCGAGGCGGTCAAGATAGCTGTTCAGGTCGGACACGGCTTCGGAGGCCGCGATGCGAGCCGATTCCAGGGCGTCCAGCACGCCTTGCAGCTGGCTGTCGTGGCGTACCAGCTGCTGGAGCTGATGGGCCGCCGCGTTCAACGCCTGGATGGCCGATCCGGATTCGTCATCGAGCAGGCCGATGGCACGGCTTGCGCCTTCGAGCAAGGCCTGGCCGTGAGCCAGCCGCGATTGCTCGTTGCTGATGTGTTCCCATTCGCCCGTTCGGGGTGCCAGCTTGTTCAGTTCATCGAGCTGCCACTGCAGGCGCTCCCGTTCCTGCTGCATGGCGGCTGCGTTCTGCGTGGCCGACTGTAGGGCCCGCTCGGCTTGCTGCCACACTTGCCAGGCTTCCGCCGTCTCGCGGGCGGCGCCCCCCAGGCCACCTTGCTGGTCCAGCAGTGCGCGTTGGTTGGCGGCGGTGAGCAGCCCTTGCTGGGCGTGCTGGCCGTGGATGTCCACCAATTGCGAGCCCAGTTCGCGCAGCATGCCCAGATTGGCCGGCACGCCGTTCACGTATGCCTTGCTCCGGCCCTGGGAGTCGATGCTGCGCCGCAGGACCAGATCATCTTGTGGATCGAGGTCGCGTTCTTCCAGCCAGGGATGGAGAGACGCAGGCGGCTCAAACACGGCGCTGATTTCAGCGCGGTCGGCGCCCGAGCGCAACAGCCCGGTGTCGCCGCGGCCGCCGAGCACCAGTGACAGCGCGTCGATCAGGATCGACTTGCCCGCTCCCGTTTCTCCGGAAAATACCGTGAAGCCGCTCGAGAAATTGATCTCGGCTTCATCGACGATGACGAAATCACGGACGTGCAGGAGACGCAGCATGGTTGTTCATTCAGAGTCGTCAGAGGGCTGGGGCATGTGGTTCCAGTACAGCTTGCGCCGTAACGTGGAGAAATAGCTGTAGCCGGTGGGGTGCACGAAGCGCACGCTGTGCGGAGAACGGCAGACTTCGATGCGGTCGCCGGGCTGGCAGTCGGACCACGTCTGCATGTCGAAGTGCACGCTTGCGCCGCTTTCGACCCGACCCAGCGCTGTGATGGTCAGGCCGATGGTGCCGGTGTCAGGCAGCACGATAGGCCGATTGGATAGCGTTTGGGGCGCGACCGGGACAATGAGAAGCGCCGACAGGCTGGGATGCACGATGGGCCCGTTCACGGCAAGCGAGTAAGCGGTGGAGCCGGTGGGTGTGGCGATGATGAGGCCGTCGGAACGCTGGCTGTACATGAAGGCGTCATTCAGCTCGACCCGCACCTCGATCATGCCGCCCCGGCCCGCACGGTTGAGCACGACGTCGTTCAGCGCCAGGCCCGAGTACATGACTTTGCCGTCTCGGATCACCCGGCCCTCGAGCAGGATGCGGTCTTCGGCTTCGTATTGGCCGTCAAGAATGCGTGTGACGGCATCAAGCGCGTTATGCAACGGGATATCGGTGATGAAGCCGAGGCGGCCGTGATTGATGCCAACCATGGGGACATCATAAAGGGCCAGCTGGCGCGCGGCACCCAGCATGGTGCCGTCTCCGCCCATGACGATGGCGAGGTCAGCCTGGGCGCCGATTGTGGCGTAATCGGCTACCATGAATTCATTCACCCCGGTGTTCCGCGCCGTATCGGCTTCCACCAGTACCCGACCCCCGGAAGCAAGTATGGAGTCTGCCAGCTCGCGCAAGGGTGCGTCGAGCCCGCTGTCCTGGTGGCGGCCGATAATGGCGATGGTGTCGAAATGCATAAATCGAAGCTCGGGTGAATGGTGGAATAATAGAGTGGATTATAGGGTCGTGGCAGGTCGCGAAAATACGAATTCGCCATGCCGCGCGGAGCGGTCGCGGGCCGTTCCTGGAAACGCATGTGACGTCATATGGATGATCGAGCCAAAGCACTGTTGAAAGCGCTGATAGAGCGCTATATCGCGGACGGACAACCGGTGGGCTCGCGCACGCTATCGAAGATGTTCGAGCTTTCGCCGGCTACGATCCGCAACGTCATGGCCGACCTCGAGGACCTCGGCCTGATACATAGTCCCCATACCTCGGCGGGGCGCATCCCCACTCCAAAGGGCTATCGGCTATTTGTCGATCGGCTGCTGGCGGTGCAGAGCTTCCAGGGCGTGTCGCCCGAGTACCTTTCGCGGCAGCTTCCGGTGGCGGATCCCGGTCGTGCCGTCTCGGCAGCGGCCACGCTGCTATCGAACATGTCGCAGTTTGCGGGGGTCGTGCTGGCTCCCAAACGCTCGCAGATATTCCGTCAGATCGAGTTCATCCGCTTATCCGAGTCGCGGGTGCTGCTCATCATCGTTACGCCGGATGGTGATGTCCAGAACCGGATTCTCACGGTCAAGCGCGATTACCTCGACCAGGAACTTGCTGAAGCCAGCCAGTTCTTCAACCAGCATTTCTCCGGAAAGTCGTTCGAAGAGGTGCGCAAGGCGCTCAAGGAAGAGCTCTCCTCGCTACAGGTGGATATTTCCCGCCTGATGCAGGCGGCGGTGGAAGCCGGTACCAGCGATCCCGACGTGGACGAGTCGGTGGTGATTGCCGGAGAGCGAAAGCTGCTCGATATATCGGAGATCGCCTCCGATATGGATCGACTGCGCCGCATGTTCGCCCTCTTCGAAAAAAAGACGGATCTCCTGCAGTTGCTTGACGTCTCGAGCCACGCGCATGGCGTGCAGATATTCATCGGCGGCGATTCCGACCTCGTGCCCATGGAGGACGTCTCCATCATCACCGCGCCCTATGGTGTCGACGGCAAGGTGGTCGGCACGCTGGGCGTCATCGGGCCGTCGCGCATGGCCTACGAGCGGGTGATCCCCATCGTGGACATCACCGCCCGACTTCTTTCCAACGCATTGAGCCACAACAGCGGCAATACATAATGACGAGCCCTTTATCCCGATACATGGCCGAGCCGGCTGATCCCCACGCGCTGGCAGCGGAACCGCCCCCCCGTAATGATGGCGTGCCGGGCGTGCTCTTCATTAATCTTGGCACTCCCGATGCGCCCACACCCAAGGCGATACGCCGTTACCTGGCCGAGTTTCTTTCCGACCCACGGGTCATCGAAATTCCGCAACCGGTGTGGCAGGTAATTCTGCGCCTGTTTGTACTGCCCCGGCGCCCGCATAAGCTGGCGCCGCGCTACAAGGAGATCTGGTGGCAGGACGGCGCCCCGTTGCTCGTTGCCAGCCGCGCTCAGGCCGATGGCGTGCAGGAAGAGCTGGCACGCCGCGGGATCAGGATCAAAGCCGCGCTGGGCATGCGTTATGGAAACCCGTCCATCGCCCATGCGATGGACACCCTGCGCGATGCCGGCTGCGACCGCATTCTGGTGGTGCCGCTATATCCGCAGTATGCCGCGAGCACCACTGCCACGGCAGTGGACAAGGTAAATGCGTATACGCAGCGGCGGCGCAACCAGCCCCAGCTCAGATTCATCAAGCGGTACCCCGACGACCCGGGCTATATTGCCGCGCTCGTCGAAACGATACGCGCGCATTGGGAACAGCACGGAAAGCCTGAGCGCCTGCTGCTCAGCTTCCACGGGATTCCGCGCACGACGGTGGAGCAGGGCGATCCCTATCATCGCGACTGCATGGACACGGTTCGGGCCGTCAGGAAAGCCTTGGGGGAAGACGGCGCGCTCGTGCACCACTCGTTCCAGAGCCGGTTCGGAGCCCAGGAATGGCTGCAGCCCTATACCGAACCCCTGTTGCGCGAATGGGCACGCAATGGCGTGAAGCGAGTGGACGCCATGTGCCCCGGGTTCCTCGCCGATTGCCTGGAGACGCTCGAGGAAATCCAGATCGAGTGTCGCGACGCCTTCGTGGAAGAAGGCGGTGAAGCACTACGCTACATCCCTTGCCTCAACGGAAATCCGACCTGGGTGAGGGCGCTTTCCGACCTCGTGGAGCGCAATCTGCGCGGTTTCGACTGACGCCCACGATTTAATAATTCTTCACTGGCCTCTTGAAACCGGGCGGGGCGTCCCCATGTGCCCTGGATCGTACATTTCAGCCAGTGGAGAACTTCTATGTCTGCATCCCAGGAGCCTGTGGATCCCAAGCAGGAAAGCCCCAAGACGGACACGTCCGAACAGCTCGAGGTCAATGAGTCACCCGCAGGTGATTCCGGCCCTGACGCCGGGGGCCAGAGCCAGGGGTCGACGCAGACCGATTCTGGAGACGAAGACCTCGGCGCCATGCTGTCCGCTGCCCAGGAGGAAGTCGCCCGCTACCACGACGAGCTGCTTCGCGCCCGCGCCGAGATCGAGAACGTGCGTCGCCGCGCGCAGGAAGACGTTGCCAAGGCACGCAAGTTCGGCACTGAATCGTTTGCCGAGAGCCTGATTCCCGTGCGCGACAGTCTGGAAGCGGCCCTTGCGCTCACCGACCAGTCTGCCGATGCCTGGAAGGAAGGCGTCGAGGCCACGTTGCGCCAGTTGAATACTGCATTCGAGCGCAACCAGATGCGCGAAGTCGCGCCGGTGCCCGGCGACAAATTCGACCCCCATTTCCATCAGGCCATTTCGTCTGTGCCTTCGGACCAGCCTTCCGGAAGCGTCGTGCAGGTCCTTCAGAAGGGCTACACGTTGGCGGATCGGGTGTTGCGTCCCGCACTCGTCATGGTCTCGGCCGGCAACGCTTGAAAAGCAACGCCTCGCCCCCAACTAGCAAGCATCCACAGTAATTAAGAACGAACCCTTTTCGCAGGATCAGGAATCATGGGAAAAATCATTGGTATCGACCTTGGCACGACCAATAGCTGCGTTTCCGTCATGGAAGGCAGCAGTGTCAAGATTATCGAAAACGCAGAAGGTACCCGTACAACGCCTTCCATTGTGGCTTACATGCCCGATGGTGAGGTGCTGGTCGGTGCGCCGGCCAAGCGCCAGGCGGTCACCAATCCGCAGAACACGCTGTTTGCCGTGAAGCGCCTGATCGGCCGCCGCTTTGACGAGAAGGCGGTGCAGAAGGACATCGAAATGATGCCCTACAAGATCGTCAAGGCCGACAACGGTGACGCGTGGGTCGAAGCGCAGGGCAAGAAGATGGCCCCGCCGCAGGTCTCGGCAGACGTGCTGCGCAAGATGAAGAAAACAGCCGAAGACTATCTGGGCGAAGAAGTGACCGAGGCGGTGATTACCGTCCCCGCCTACTTCAACGACAGCCAGCGCCAGGCCACGAAGGACGCCGGCCGCATCGCCGGGCTGGAAGTCAAGCGCATCATCAACGAACCCACGGCGGCTGCCCTGGCGTTCGGCCTGGATAAGACCGAAAAGGGCGACCGCAAGATCGCCGTCTACGACCTGGGCGGCGGCACGTTCGACATTTCCATCATCGAGATCGCGGATCTCGACGGCGAGAAGCAGTTCGAGGTGCTCTCCACCAACGGTGACACCTTCCTGGGCGGTGAAGACTTCGACCAGCGCATCATCGACTACATCATCGATGAGTTCAAGAAGGAAAGCGGCGTCGACCTGTCCAAGGACGTGCTTGCTCTGCAGCGTCTGAAGGAAGCTGCCGAGAAGGCGAAGATCGAGCTGTCTTCCGCCCAGCAGACCGAAATCAACCTGCCGTACATCACGGCGGACGCCAGCGGTCCGAAGCACCTGACGCTCAAGATTACGCGCGCCAAGCTCGAAGCCTTGGTCGAAGAGCTGATCGATCGCAGTATCGAACCCTGCAGCATCGCCATCAAGGATGCCGGCATCAAGGCCAGCGATATCGACGATGTGATCCTGGTGGGTGGCATGACGCGCATGCCGCTGGTCCAGGAAAAGGTGAAGGAGTTCTTCGGCCGCGAACCGCGCAAGGACGTGAACCCCGATGAAGCCGTTGCCGCCGGCGCGGCCATCCAGGGCTCCGTGCTCTCCGGTGATCGCAAGGACGTATTGCTGCTCGACGTGACCCCGCTGTCTCTCGGTATCGAGACGCTGGGCGGCGTGATGACCAAGATGATCAAGAAGAACACCACGATCCCCACGCGTTATTCGCAGGTGTTCTCCACGGCTGACGACAACCAGCCTGCGGTGACCATCAAGGTCTTCCAGGGCGAGCGTGAAATCGCGTCCGCCAACAAGGCGCTGGGCGAGTTCAATCTTGAAGGTATTCCGCCCGCGGCACGCGGTGTTCCGCAGATCGAAGTCACTTTCGACATCGACGCGAACGGCATCCTGCACGTGTCCGCCAAGGACAAGGGCACTGGCAAGGAAAACAAGATCACCATCAAGGCGAACTCCGGCCTGAGCGAAGACGAGATCGAACGCATGGTCAAGGACGCCGAGATCAACGCCGAGGAAGACCGTCGGGTTGCAGAGCTGGCCAATGCCCGTAACCAGGCCGACGCGCTGGTGCATGCCACCCGCAAGTCGCTGACCGACTACGGCGACAAGCTCGAAGCGTCCGAGAAGGAAGCCATCGAGGCGGCCGTCAAGGAGCTCGAGGAAGTCATCAAGACGGGCACCAAGGAAGAGATCGACTCCAAGGTGGAAGCCCTGAGCGCGGCCTCGCAGAAACTGGGCGAGAAGATGTACGCGGACATGCAGGCTCAGGCCGGCGCGCAGGAAGGCGCCTCTGAAGCCCGCCCCGCGGACGACGATGTCGTGGATGCCGACTTCAAGGAAGTCAAGCGCGACCAATAGCGTCTGCGGTAGCGCCTAGCAGCCCGGTTTCCGGCCTTTAGCCGGGAATCGGGCGTTCTTGTTCAGACACGATGAATGTCGTCACAGACGCAAGCGACTCAAATGGCAAAACGCGATTACTACGAGATATTGGGGGTGGCCAAGAACGCCTCCGACGATGAGCTCAAGAAGGCTTATCGGAAATTGGCCATGAAGTACCATCCGGACCGCAATCCGGACAGCAAGGAAGCCGAAGAGAAGTTCAAGGAAGTCAAAGAGGCTTATGAGATGCTGTCCGACTCGCAGAAGCGGGCGGCCTACGACCGCTTCGGCCATGCAGGCGTGGACCCCAATGCCGGGGTCGGTGCCGGCATGGGCGGCGCAGGCGGGTTTGCCGATGCGTTCGGTGACATCTTCGGCGAGATCTTCGGCGCGGCGGGCCGCCGTGGTGGCGGTCCGCAGGTGTACCGCGGCGCGGACCTCAAGTACACACTCGACATCACGCTGGAGCAGGCCGCCAACGGCTTCGATACCGAGATTCGCGTGCCCAGCTGGGAAAGCTGCGACGTCTGCCATGGTAGCGGCGCCAAGCCCGGGACTCATCCCCGCACCTGCCACACCTGCGACGGCGCCGGTGTGGTGCGCATGCAGCAGGGTTTCTTCAGCGTTCAGCAGAACTGCCCGACCTGCCACGGGACCGGCAAGGAAATCACCGATCCCTGCACCTCGTGCGACGGGGTGGGGCGCATACGCCGCAACAAGACGCTGCAGGTGAAGATCCCGGCCGGCATTGACGACGGCATGCGCATCCGCTCGGCCGGCAACGGCGAGCCCGGCGTCAATGGCGGCCCCCCGGGCGACCTGTACGTCGAGATTCACCTGAAGCAGCACGGCATCTTCCAGCGTGACGGCGACGACCTGCATTGCGAGCTCACGATCCCCTTCACCACCGCGGCATTGGGTGGCGAGCTTGAGGTCCCCACGCTGACCGGGCGCGGCGCCATCACGATTCCCGAAGGCACTCAGACCGGCAAGACCTTCCGGCTGCGTGGCAAGGGCATCCGCGGCCTGAGGTCGAGCTATCCGGGCGATCTCTACTGCCACGTGGCCGTCGAGACGCCGGTTCGCCTGACCGAAGAGCAGAAGAAGATATTGCGTCAGTTCGAGGTGTCGTTGCAGCAGGGCGGTGAAAAGCATTCGCCCAACAGCCAGTCATGGCGCGACCGCGTGAAGAACTTCTTCTCATAGGCAGGTCTACCCAGCGCACGCTTCTCAAGTGTGCTGCGCAAGAAAGAAGGCTCGCACTTCATGTTGCGAGCCTTCTTCGTTTTTGTACCCGCCACGGGGCATAACGGGGCCCTGCAGGGGCCCTCTACAGCGCCCCGCGGGGGTGCTTACTCGGCGGCCTTGCGGCGCGCCTCCTTCTGGCGCGCGTGGTCCGCGGCGACCGCCGTGCTGAATAGCCCAGGCTTCAACAGCTCGCGCAGTACGCTGTTCACCCGGTCGGGGGTCAGCGCGGCGATCTGCTCGTCTTGCTCGGCCGCCCACGCGAAGGTGCGATCAAGGTCCAGGTAGCGCAGCCATGCCGAAGCCAGCGCGCCGTCGTTCGTGCGACCCAGGCGCCGGTAGTTCAACAGTGAGCGTTTGCCTTCGTTCACCTCTTCTTCCGTGAAGCCGTGTTCGAGTACGCGTTTGAGCTCCTCGGAGATGACGCGCTCCAGCCGCAGGCTGTTCTCCGGCGCATGAATGGCGTAGATCGACCATGCACCGCCCGGCTCGTAAGACGACACGCTGGCGCTGCTGTATACCGAATACGACAAGCCTTCTTCCACGCGGACCCGTGTCCAGAGGCGGGAAGTTTCTGAGCCGCCCAACAGATAGTTGCCCAGGACCATGGCGGTGTAACGTTCGTCGGTGTCCTGCACATTGAGCGGTAGCGCGGACAGCAATACCGCGTTGGCCTTGTCAGGCGTGTTGATCTGGAACTTCTCCGGGGGCACCGGACGGTAAGGATCGGGAATGCGGGTGTAGGCAGGCGCCTGTTTCCAGCCTTCTACCGACTGCCTGATCGCATTACGCACGGCATCCGGATCGAAGGCGCCCACGGCGCTGAAATCGATATTGCCCGCGCCGTAGAAGCGACCATGGAATTCGCGCAACTGGGCGGAGTCCAGCGCGGCGACTTCGCTTTGCCATTCGTCGAAGGTGGGCGTGTAGCGGATGTCCTCCTTCGGCCACGGATTATCATGCCGTGCCAGCGCTCGTGATGCCAGCGCACCCGGTTGCGACCGGGCATCCGCGATGGCCGTATTCATCTGCTTGCGGTATTCCTCGATGGCCTCATCCGGGAAGTTGGCATCGCGCAATACATGCATCACCGTCTCGATCAGGTCGGGCAGGTGCTCGCTGACGGTCGACATGGAGATCTCGACGGTGTTGCCCCCGCCGTTCACGCTTACCGTTGCGCGCAGCTTGTTGTAGCGATCCTGGATCTCCTGGCGACTCATCTTGCTGGTGCCGTGGTGCAGCAGCGAAGCTACCGCCTCGGAGACACTGCGCTGACCGCGCATGTCTTCTTCATCGCCGAAACGCAGCGCCATGCGGGCTTCGACGCGGTCGCCGCGCGTCGGCTTGGGCAGCAGGGCGAGTCTGATCGGGCCGTTGGGAAGCTCGAGCACATCGCGCTGCGTGGTCGCGTCGATATTTTCCGGCGAGGCGTCGAAGGCTTCCACCGCCGCACTTTCTTCGCGGCCGCTGTAGTCGGCCAGCATGGCCTGGATATCCAGCGCAATGGCGTCGGGGGCCCGCTGCGGGGATTCCGTGGGGATGTAGCGGCCCGATGTACGGTTGCTGGCGGTGAGCCAGGCGGACGTGACGCGCTGCACCTCTTCCAGCGTGGCCGCCTCGATGCGATCGCGACGCAGGAAGTAGAGACGCCAGTCGCCTTCGGCTGAAGCTTCGGAAAGCGCTGCAGCCAGGCTGACGGGATTCGCGTGCGTACGCTCCCAGCCGGTAAGCCACTTGTTGCGGGACCGTTCCAGGTCCGTTTCATTCAAGGGTTCAGAGGCCAGGTTCTCCAGTGTGCCGGTGAGCGTGGCCAGGGCCTTTTCCTGATCCATGCCGGGCTCCAGCACGGCACCGAAGAAGGCGTAGCCGGGATGGCGCATGGTGGCGCTGAATCCGAACGTCTCGGCGGCCAGGTTGTTGCGCACCAGCTCCTGGTACAGGCGACCGGAGGGCGTATCCGATAGCATGTCGACACCGAGCTCCAACGAAGTGGAATCCGGATCTGCCGAGGCGGGTGCGCGGTACATGGCGGCCACCAGAGGGGTGCCTCCCTGGCGCCGTAGTGTCACCGAGCGTTCGCCATCTTGAACGGGCTCGATGGTGTATTCGGGTGGCAGCTCACGCTCCGGACGCGGAATCGGGCCGAAGGCCTCCGAAATGACCTGTAAGGTCTCGGCCACATCGAAGCGGCCGGAAACGATGAGCACGGCGTTGTCGGGCTGATACCACTGGCGATAGAACTCGCGCAATTGCCCGACGTCCACGTTTTCCACATCGGAACGAGCGCCGATGGTGCTGTTACCGTAGTTGTGCCAGCGAAAGGCGGTGGACTGCATCTGCTGCAGCAATACCTGGAAGGGGTTGTTCTCGCCTCTTTCCATTTCGTTGCGCACCACCGGCATCTCAGCCTTCAGATCGTCTTCGTCGATGAGGGCATTCACCATCACATCGGCCTGCCAGCGCAGATACCACTCCAGCGTTTCGGGATCCGCGGCAAAGCTTGCGTAATAGTTGGTGCGGTCGGGGTTGGTCGTGCCGTTCGCGGCCAGGCCGCGGCGAGAGAATTCGGCCAATGCGTTGCGCAGCGTGGGCGTTCCCCGGAAGAGCATGTGCTCCAGCAGGTGCGCCATGCCGGTCTGGCCGTAGTTCTCGTGGCGCGAACCCACCAGATAGGTCATGTTGACGGTAGTGTTGGCCTTCGATGAATCGGGCGCCAGAAGCACGCGAAGCCCGTTGGGCAGCCGGTATTCGCTCACCCCTTCTACACTGGGGCCGGCCTCCATGCCGGAGGGCAGGGCGGCACCTTCCGGATCCGCCACGGCCTGGCTGACGCCGCTGGTGCTGCGGCTGTCCGTTACAGGGGGAACCACGGCCGCGGCCTGCGCCATGGCGTGGGCCGGGGTCAACACGCCGGCGGCGGCGAGGACCAGGCCGGGTATCAGGCGGCGCAAGGCGGCCAGGCCTGGCAGGGAAAGAGTCACTCTGTGCTGTGTCATGTCTTCCTTCTGATGGGCAATGCACCGGCAGCCACCGGTGATGAATCTGCTGCGCTCACTTCCATAGCATGGGCAGCTGTCATTTGGACAGCATACGCATGGCCCGTTCCAGGCCGTCGACGGTGATCGGGTACATACGGTCGTGCATGATGTCACGTAGTATGGCAATGGATTGCCGGTACTGCCAGTAGCCTTCCGGTTCAGGATTCAGCCACACAGCCTTGGGCCAGGTCTGCAGCAGGCGCTGCATCCATGTCGCGCCCGTCTCCTTGTTGTAGTGCTCCACCGAGCCGCCCGGCTGCAGTATCTCGTAGGGGCTCATGGTGGCATCGCCCACCAGAATCAGCCGCCAGTCTTCGTTGTAGCGGCGCAGTACGTCCCAGGTGTCGAATCTTTCGGTGTGGCGGCGTGAGTTGCTGCGCCACAGGTTCTCATACGGGCAATTATGGAAATAGAACACTTCCAGGTTACGGAATTCACTGCGCGCGGCGGAAAAGAGCTCTTCCACGCGGGCGATGTGGTCGTCCATGCTGCCGCCCACATCCAGGAGCATCAACACCTTCACCGCGTTGTGCCGCTCCGGCACCATGCGGATGTCCAGCATCCCGGCGTTGCGGGCCGTGCTGGCGATCGTGTCGTCGAGATCGAGCTCGGATTCCGCGCCTTCGCGTGCAAAACGTCGCAGCCGCCTTAGCGCCACCTTGAAGTTGCGTGTGCCCAGCTCCTGCTGGTCGTCGTAGTCGCGGAACTCGCGGCGCTCCCATACCTTGACCGCCGTGCGGTTACCGGCGGACGGCCCGCCCACACGGATGCCTTCGGGATGGTAGCCGCCATGCCCGAAAGGCGAGCTGCCCCCCGTGCCGATCCATTTGTTTCCCCCGGCATGGCGGCCTTTCTGTTCTTCGAGCCGTTCGCGGAACATCTCCATGAGCTTGTCCCAGCCGTGCTTCTCCAGCGCGGCCTTCTCTTCGGGACTGAGCTTTTTCTGGAATTCCTTGATCAGCCACTCAAGCGGGATTTCCTTGCCGGCCGGCTGCGCCGCCACCACCTTCCCATAGAAGACGGCGAACGCGCGGTCGTAACGGTCGAAGAGTGTTTCATCCTTTACCAGCGTCATGCGCGCCAGGTGGTAGAAATCGTCTATCGACGGCTGCATGACGTTGGCGCGCAGAGTCTCCAGCAGCGTCAGGTATTCCTGCACGGAAACCGGCAGGCCACTCTTGCGCAGGTGATAGAAGAAATCAAGCAGCATGTCGGCTCACCAGGTGTACCAGTTGACGTTGCGTGCCCGGGCATTCCGCCGCATGGGCACATTCTTCAATTGCGACGCGTCGCGCGCGTCATGGCGCCGAGACGCTCAAGCAAGGTGAGATCCTGTTCGTTCTTCAGAAGCGCGCCGGCCAGCTTCGGCAGTTCGCCCTGGGCGCCGGCGATCTGCTCAGCCGGCACCGATTCGCTGACCAGCAACTGCAGCCAGTCCAGGAATTCCGATGTCGAGGGCTTCTTTTTCAGGCCCGGCACTTCCCGTAGCGTGAAGAAGGTGTCGAGGGCCGCCCGTACGATGTCTTCACGGATCTTGGGGAAATGCACATCAACGATGGCCTGCATCGTGTCGCGGTCCGGGAAGGCGATGTAGTGAAAGAAACAGCGACGCAGGAAGGCGTCAGGCAGATCCTTTTCGTTGTTCGACGTGATGATAATCAGGGGGCGATGACGTGCCTGGATGGTCTGGCGAGTTTCGTATACATGGAATTCCATGCGGTCGAGTTCACGCAGCAAGTCGTTTGGAAACTCGATGTCGGCCTTATCGATTTCATCGATCAGCACGACTACTGGTGTGTCTGATTCAAAGGCCTGCCAGAGCACGCCCTGCACGATGTAGTTGCGGATGTCCCTGACCTTTTCATCACCCAACTGCGAATCGCGCAGCCGTGACACGGCGTCGTACTCGTAGAGGCCCCGGTGCGCCTTGGTGGTGGACTTGATGTGCCATTGCAGTAACGGGCGGCCCAGCGAGGCGGCCACTTCCTCGGCGAGCATGGTCTTGCCGGTACCGGGCTCTCCCTTGATCAGCAGCGGCCGTTGGAGGGCGAGCGCGGCGTTCACTGCCATCTTCAGATCATCGGTGGCGACGTAGCGTTCCGTGCCTTCGAAACGAGGTTGCTGTGCAGCGGGGATTGGGCTCATTACGATCCTTCTGATTGATGCGGAAACCGCTTCCGGGCTAGCCATGAGGCGGAGTTTCGATTATCGTACACTGACAATTTTTCGCGATTCGCTTGATAAATATCAACTACTCATAACTTCCATAAAGAGCCAAGCCGTCATGAAGTTGCGAAGCAACCTACCCCGCGCCATCGCAGTATTGGCCGCGACCTTTTCCTGTGCCGCGTTGGCTCAGGGCCAGGCAGGAGACACCGTCGTTAAAGGAGACCCAGAGGCCGCCCGTGCAAAAGTATCCATGTGCATAGGCTGCCACGGCATCGAAGGTTACAAGGCCAGCTTTCCCGAGGTTTACCACGTTCCCATGATTGCAGGCCAGAATGCCGAGTACATCGTCACGGCCCTGCAGGACTACGCTACCGGTGCGCGCAACTTCCCCTCCATGGAAGCTATCGCCCAGAGTCTTTCGCCGCAAGACATGGCCGATCTCGCCGCCTACTATTCCAGCCTGAAGTAAGGGGAAGAACGTGAAGAAGTCGATCAAGTTGAGTGCCGGCCTGGCGGTGTCGTTGATGTTGGCCGGAGCCCCTGCGGCAGCGGCCGACCTGCAGGCGGGCCAGGTGGCTTATGAAAAATTCGCCTGTGCGTCGTGCCATGGTGCAGACGCCAAGACATCGGTCATGCCCTCGTACCCCATTCTTGCGGGGCAGCACGAAGACTACCTGCTGCATGCGTTGCGCGCGTACAAGCGCGGAGCGTCGGGCGCCACCACCACGAACGCCCGCAACAATGCCGTGATGACGGCCATGGTGCAGCAGCTGAGCGATACCGATATGCGCAATATCGCGGCGTGGCTCTCCAGCCTGCCGTCTGATCTGGCCGTGCGGCGCTAATTACGGCGCGCCGCACTGCACGCCGCTCGCAGCGGTAAGTCGCGCTAGTCGCGCGTGGTGTGGCGCCGGATCAGGTCCAGGTATTTTTCATTGTCTGGCGGGGAGCCCAGCCTCTGGGCCTCCCAGATCACCTGGCCCAGCGCTTCCATGATCACATGCTCGGTCTCGTGCGGCCCGATCGAAGCCGACAACTTTTCATAGGCAGCCCGGATACCGGGCGGCTGGTCAATGGAAACCTGCTCATGGATGGCCAGGTGCATGGACATATGCAGGAAGGGATTCGTGCGTCCTTGTTCCACACCGTAATCGCGCTTGTCGGCCTCGGGGTCTTCGAGTTCGGCTCGATATTCCGGGTGCTGCTCCATGATGCGTGCAGCAATGGTCTCCAGCGGCGTAAGTATTCCCCCCGCCTGATGACGTGCCCAGGCGTCGGTGAAAAATTGCCGGACTTGTTCGCGAGATGGATTGAACATATGGGAAGTCTGCCCTTGCGGGTGATATAAACGTCTATTTTAGTGGCGCCTTCATACTAAGCCAAAAATTACGCTACACTAATCGGTACTCTTATATAAGACTTGCCTCCGGCAGTCAGTTGTCAGATTTCTATCCTGGAGCATTCATGTCCTACCAGCATATCAAGGTTCCCGCAGGGGGCCAGAAAATCACGGTCAACGCCGATTTCTCGCTCAACGTACCCGATGAGCCCATCGTTCCCTATATCGAGGGTGACGGTACCGGCGCCGACATCACGCCGGTCATGCTCAAGGTAGTAGACGCCGCGGTTGCCAAGGCCTATGGCGGCAAGCGCAAGATCCACTGGATGGAAGTCTACGCCGGCGAAAAGTCCACCAAGGTCTATGGTCCTGACGTCTGGCTGCCCGAAGAAACGCTGGACGCCGTGCGTGAGTACGTCGTATCCATCAAGGGTCCGCTCACCACGCCTGTCGGCGGTGGCATCCGCTCGCTGAACGTCGCTCTGCGCCAGCAACTCGATCTGTACGTCTGCCTGCGTCCGATCCAGTACTTCAAGGGCGTGCCTTCGCCGGTGCGTGAGCCCGAGAAGACCAACATGGTGATCTTCCGCGAGAACTCGGAAGACATCTACGCCGGCATCGAATTCGAATCCGGAAGCGCGAACGCTCGCAAGCTGATCGACTTCCTGCAGAACGAACTCGGCGTCAACAAGATCCGCTTCCCCGAGACCTCCGGTATCGGCGTGAAGCCGGTGTCCG
>JAJUGH010000038.1 GCA_029268265.1 Alcaligenaceae bacterium
CCACGGCGCCCATGTGGGGCGCCATGTACGACGACACCGTCGTTGACATCGGCGACGGCCAGTTCCGCTACTCGACCGCAAGATTCAATGGACCCCGCATCGAACCGGAGATCGTGGTGCACTTTCACAAGGCACCGTCACTGGGAGCCACGGCCGAAGACCTGCTGGACTGTATCGACTGGATGGCGCAGGGCTACGAAATCGTGGTGACTCCGCTTGACGGAAAGGCACCGACGGTGCCGCAGGCCATCATGCAAGGCGGCATGCACGGCAGTTTGCTCATCGGAGCCATGCGCCCGGTCGCCGAGCTGGGCGACGACCTGGTCGCCCGCCTGGCCGAAATCACCGTCGAACTGCGTTGTGATGGCGAACTGAAAGAGGTCGGCTCGGGCGCAAACGTATTGGGCAACCCGCTGAACGCCATTCTGCACCTGATGGAAGGCCTGGAGCGGGAAGGCCGCCCGCCGCTCAAGGCCGGCGAGATTGTCACTACCGGCACGCTCACCGCCGCCTACCACGTATCGCCGGGCCAGCGCTGGACGACCACCCTGCAGGGGGTCGCCCTGCCCGACCTGGACGTTACCTTCGAGGTTTAGGCGCCCTCAGGCTTCGACGCCTGCACGTATGCGATCGACGGCTTCTTCCAGCCGATGCACGCAGGCGTCGATATCAGCCCACTTATCAAGGCCGAAGAGCCCGATACGGAAGGTCTTGAACGATTGCGGTTCGCCGCATTGCAGGGGCACACCGGCGGCCGCCTGTACACCCGCCTGGGCGAACTTCGAGCCGGATTGAATGCCGTCGTCGTCGGTGTAGCAGACCACCACGCCCGGCGCCTCGAAGCCGGCTGCGGCCACGCTCCTGAAGCCTTTTTCCTTGAGCATGGCGCGCACGCGATCGCCGAGCTGCTGCTGGGCGGACCGAAGCTTCTCGAAACCACGCTCTTCCGCTTCGAGCATCACATCGCGCAGCACCATGAGCGAGTCAGTGGGCATGGTGGCGTGATAGGCGAAACCGCCCTTCTCGTACGCCTCGATGATCTGCAGCCATTTGCGCAGGTCGCAGGCGAAGCTGGTGCTCGTGGTGGACTGGATGCGCTCGAGCGCCCGGTCCCCGAGCATGACCAGACCCGCGCAGGCAGGGCCCGACCAGCCTTTCTGCGGTGCCGTGATCAGCACATCGACGCCGCATTCCTGCATATCGACCCAGATCGCACCCGAAGCAATGCAGTCGAGAACGAACATGCCGCCTTCCGCATGCGTCGCCTCGGCCAGCGCCCGCAGGTAGTCGGGCGGCAGGATGATGCCGGATGCGGTTTCCACATGGGCGGCGAAGACCAGGTCGGGCTTGTGTTGGCGGATGGCCGCCACGGCGTCTTCGATGGGTGGCGGCGCGAACGGGGCCTGCGGATCGTTGGAGTCGGCGGACGCGGTCAGCACCGTAGTTTTGGAAGGAATCCCGCCCATGTCGAAGATCTGGCTCCAGCGATAGCTGAACCAGCCGTTACGGATCACCAGGCAATGCTTGCCCGTGGCGAACTGGCGCGCCACCGCCTCCATGCCATAGGTGCCGCTACCGGGCACGATGATGGCGGCTTGCGCGTTATAGACCTGCTTCAGGATGCGGGTGATGTCCTTGACCGCGCCCTGAAAACGCTTGGACATATGGTTGACGGCACGGTCGGTATAGACGACGGAGTATTCGAGCAGACCGTCGGGATCGACGTCGGGAAGCAGGCCTGGCATGTCATTCTCCAATGATGATCAACAAACGATTATTGAACGCAGGGGCGGTTTCGGCAATCCGTCAGTCCGTCAGGCGACGCGGTTGACTGGGTCGGAACCGGCAAAGAATGCCTCGATGCCATCACACAAGAGCTTCCCCATCGCCAGGCGCGTGCTTTCGGTACTGCTGCCGATATGCGGAAGCCCGAACACATTGGGCAAAGTGCGGTAGGCAGGATGGATGTTCGGCTCGCCGGCAAAGACGTCCAGTCCGGCGGCGGCCACCCGGCCCGACTCAAGGGCCGGCACCAATGCCGCGTCATCGATGATGTCGCCACGTGCGATGTTGCATACCACAGCATTAGGCGGCAGACGATCGATGATGTCCGCGTTCACCAGCCCGCGCGTGGCCGGGCTCGACGGGCAAGCCACGCATAGAAAATCGCTGTTTGCCGCCAGCGATGCCAGATCGGCGTGATAGACGGCGCCCGCTTCAAGTTCCGGCGCGACGCGACTGCGGTTATGGTAGTGAATCACCATGTCGAAGCCTCGGGCGCGGCGCGCGATGGCCCGGCCGATACGCCCCATCCCCAGAATGCCGAGCCGCCTGCCCCAGACATCGACCCCCAGCAACTGATGCGGCGTCCAGCCGGTCCATTGCCCCGAGCGCAACAGCGCACTGCTTTCCACGGCTCGCCGTGCCGCACCCAACATCAACAGCATGGCGACGTCCGCGCAGGATTCGCTGAGCACATCGGGCGTGGCCAGCACGGCAATGCCGCGTGCCTTGAGCGCTTCCACATCCATGTGTTCCATGCCGATCGAATAGGTGCACACCACCTTGATGGTGGTCGGCAAGCTCGCCACCATTGCCGTGTCCAGCTTGTCGGTCGCGGTGAGCACCAGCGCATCGGCACCTTGGGCAGCTTCCAGCAGCTCTTCCGGGCTCAATGTGCGCCGCAGCGTGTTGCATCGCGCCTGAAATCTGTCGGTAAAGAGCGCCTGCACACTTTCGGGAAGGTCGCAGGCGACGAAAACTCGTGGTGCAGAGTTCATTGGAAAAAGTTCATGGAGAGTCGGTGGGCCTCATGATAGGACGAACGGGGTCGCGGTAACAAAGGCAGCCATTCAGAAAGCGCTACACTTTCGGCCTTCGATTCAAACTGGCACCCCGGATTCAACATGCTGCAGGCCGGCCTTCTCGTTGTCGTCGTTCTTTCCGTTTTAGCCACATCCTTCATATCCGGCATATTCGGCATGGCAGGCGGCATGATACTCATGGGGGTGCTGGTCGCCCTCATGCCGGTGTCGGCCGCCATGGTGCTGCACGGCGCGGCACAGCTCACTTCGAACGGCTGGCGCGCGGTGCTATGGCGCCGCCACATCGACTTCCGCATCTTCGGGCGTTTCCTGATCGGTCTGCTGCTGGCCGGGCTGCTGTTCACCTTCATCGGCTTCATTCCGGACCGCGCCATGGTGCTCATCACGCTCGGTGTGGTGCCGTTTCTGGCGGTATTGATTCCGCGGCAGTATGTCCCTCAGGCCACCAGCCGGGGCGGCGCAGAACTCTGCGGCTTTCTGAATACGGCCATGCAATTCATTGCGGGGGTGTCGGGGCCGTTGCTGGATATCTTCTATGTGCGCACGGAGATGGACCGCCGCGCCATCGTCGCTACCAAGGCAGCGTGCCAGGCCTGCGCGCATCTGGCCAAACTGATTTACTTCGGCCATGCCCTTTCGGGCGGCGAATCGGTACCCGCGGTGGTGCTGGCGGTGGCAGTGGCTACGGCCGTCTGCGGTACCAGCCTGAGCAAGTTCGTGCTGGAAAGAATGAGCGACAAGCAGTTCCGGCGCTGGACGCAGATGCTGGTGATGAGCATTGGCGCCGTGTACCTGGCGCAAGGCCTCTATCTGGCGTTCACGCGTTGATAGCTCTTACGGGTTGAAGCAAGGCTGAAGTAAATTTAGTCGCGCAGCGGTTCCACGTCATCGAATTCGCTGCCCGCCCGTTTGTAGCGGCTCAGTGCCCTATCCACATCGATGCCATAAGGCTCCAGGGCATTTTTGAGCTTCTCGGCATTCCGCTTGAGCGTGTCGTCTTCGGGGAGCTCACCCGGCGTGGCGATGATGACGCGGTTGCCGTCCAGCGCCGCGCGCAAGTTGAAGAATTCGCCGAACACGGCGGCATAGGTGGCCGATTCCCGCTCATACATGCGGCTTTGCGCAAATGAGTTGGACACGACCAGGCCATCCGGCGCCAGGGTGTCATGCACGGCCTGCAGAAACTCGACCGTCAGCAGGTGCGCGGGAATGTAGTCGACGTCGAAGGCGTCCAGCATGATCATGTCGTACTGGCGTCCCTCTCGCCGCGCGCGTTCCACGAATGCCCGCCCGTCCTCTACAAAGACACGCTGCCGCGGACCCGTCTCGTAGCCGAAGTAACGCTCGGCCACCCGCACGACCGCGGGGTCCAGCTCCACGCTGTCGATCACCGCTTCCGGAAGGAGTTCGTGCAGGGCCATGGGCAGCGTGGCGCCACCCAGCCCGATCACCAATATGGAGCGCGGATCGGGTTTGGCGATCAGCGCACTGGTCATCATGCGCGTGTACTCGAAGACCATCTTGTCGGGATCATCGAGCTGGTAGCAGGTCTGCCGGCCCCCGCCCTCGATTTCCGTGAAGTTCATGCAGCGTTCCCCATACTGCTCGAACACGACGACGGGCGCATAATCCGAAGGCTCGGTATGCAGCAGCCGCGCCGACGATCCATCGGCCGTGTTCAGCCCCAGGCCTGCCGCTGCGGCGATCACCACGGCGGTAAGCGGGAAGATGAAGGTTCGCCTTTGCATGTATCGACTCATCTTTCAATCAGGCTGGCAGCCCGAACGATGCGCTGCTCACCCGGTTCCAGTACTTCTCATAAACGGGATGCCAAAGCCGGCCTTCCAGCAGGTCGCCAGGCTCCAGATACGTCAGGATGTGCGATAACGGCCTGGCTTCGTCTCGCGATACCCGGCGCAGGATATGGTCGGGCTTGAACTCCGAAGGGTGCAGCAGGCCCGTGGCCTGCACCAGTTCCTTCAGGGCGTGCAAGGTATTCCGATGGAAGTTGGCGACGCGCTGCGATTTGTCCGGCACATCGATGGCGCGCTGCCTGGCGGCATCCTGAGTGGCCACGCCGGTTGGGCACCGGCCCGTTCCACAGATACCCGCCTGAATACAGCCCACGGCGAACATGAATCCTCGCGCACTATTGCAATAGTCTGCGCCCATGGCGATGGTTTTGGCAATGTCGAAGGCCGTAATGATCTTGCCGCTGGCGCCGACACGGATCTGGTCTCGTAGACCTACGCCCACCAGGGTGTTATGCACCAACAGCAGCCCTTCCTGCAGCGGCGCACCCACGTGGTCCGTGAACTCCACGGGTGCCGCGCCGGTGCCGCCTTCGGCACCATCGACCACGATGAAATCCGGCAGGATGCCGGTCTCGTGCATGGCCTTGGCGATGCTCATGAATTCCCAGGGATGGCCGACGCACAGCTTGAATCCCACGGGCTTGTCTCCCGACAGCTCACGCAGACGTTCAATGAAAGCGAGCATTTCCAGCGGTGTGGAGAACGAGGAATGCGAGGAAGGCGACACGCAGTCGAAGCCCATGGATATGCCGCGTGTCTCCGCAATCTCGCGGGTCACCTTGGGTGCGGGCAGGATGCCGCCGTGCCCCGGCTTTGCTCCCTGCGAGAGCTTGATTGAAATCATCTTGATCTGGTCGCTGGCCGCCACGGCGGCAAATCGCTCCGGATCGAAATCGCCGGATTCGTTGCGGCAGCCGAAGTAACCCGAACCCAGTTGCCAGATCAGATCGCCTCCCTGTCGGTGATAAGGCGAGACCGACCCCTCTCCGGTGTCATGCGCGAAGCCTCCAAGCTGCGCACCCTTGTTCAAGGCGATGATGGCATTGGCCGATAACGCGCCAAAGCTCATGCCGGAGATATTGAAAACGGACATCGCGTACGGTTTCTTTCGGCCCTGCCCCACCGTAATGCGGAATTCGTGACTATCCAGTTTGGAAGGGACCATTGAATGGTTCACCCACTCGTAGCCCATCTGACCCAGCTCCAGCTTGGAGCCAAATGATCGCCCGTCGGGTTCGCCCTTCGCCCGCTGATACACCACGGCACGCTGCAGCCGCGCAAAGGGCACTTCGTCGGTATCCGAATCGATCAGGTACTGCTGGATCTCCGGCCGTACGGTTTCAATGAGATAACGGAAGTGGCCGATGATGGGGTAGTTTCTCAGCACCGCGTGACGGCGCTGCAGCAGGTCGTGTACGCCAAGCGCCACCAGCAGCACGGGCACCACGGCGAAGCCCCAATGCCAATCCCAAGCGGCCACGCCTGCCAGGGTCAGCACCGCAGCGATAAAGCTCAAGCCAAGCACCGTATGACGGATGGCGAACATATCCCGAACTCCTTTCTGGTTTTTCTATTTTTTTGGTCAACACGGTGACCGCTTTTAGTGAGAAGGCGGCCATTACCCTTATAGTGTTTCACGAAACGCTGGATACGCTCCATGCTACGCTTTTGCTTCCCGCCTGGAACGCTCCCCTCAAGACAAAAATGCGCATACTGCTTGTCGAAGACGAGCCTGACCTCGCCCTGTGGCTGACTCGCAGCCTCGAGAAGAAAGGCTTCGCCATCGAATGGTCCAATGATGGCCTGTTGGCCTATCGCCGCCTGCAGGTAGAGGAGTTCGACGCGGTCATCCTGGATCTCGGGATCCCCACCATGGACGGCCAGACGGTTCTCAATCGGCTGCGCGCCGAAGACAACCGCAGCCCCATCCTGATTCTCACGGCGCGCGATTCATTGGCTGATCGCGTCGATACGCTGGAATCCGGCGCGGACGACTTCCTTCCCAAGCCCTTCCAGATCGAAGAACTGGTGGCCCGCCTCAATGCACTCATACGGCGCAGCCGCGGCAAGGATAAGCCCCGGCTGGCCTGCGGTTCGCTGCACTACGACCTGTCGGCAAAGCGATTCACGCTGGACAACGCCGCGTTGCCGGTCACGCCGCGGGAAGGCGAGGTCCTGCGCATCCTGGTGCAGCGCAGCGGCGAGCCGGTCAACAAGGCCTTCATCCTTGACCGGCTTACTGAGCGGGACGATGAGGCCATCAACGTGGAAGCCATCGAAGTCATCATCCACCGCTTGCGCAAGAAACTGCAGGGGTCGGACGTACAGATCAGCACCTTGCGGGGCATCGGCTATTGCCTCGAGCCGTTGAACGCTCATGGCGATCCGTAGCCTGCGCTCCACCTTGCTGTGGATGCTCATCCCGGCGGTAGTCGTGGTCGCCGCGCTTTCGTGGTGGATCTCGCGCATCGAACTCGAGGACCAGGTGAGCGCGGCCTTCGATCGGGCGCTGGCCGGTGCCTTGCAGTCCATTGCCGTGAACGTCAGTACCGAAAGCGGCGGTCTGGCGATGGAGCAGCCCTTCTACATGCTGGAATTCCTCGAGCATGCCACCGACAGTCCGGTCTATTTCCGTGTGGCCAGCGAAGACGGTCTCTCCGAGATCGGCTACACCCAGCTTCCCCTGCCCGCCTTCCGGCTGCCAGAGAACGCCCAACCCGTGTTCTACGATGCCGAGTACTTCGGCGAACCGCTGCGCATGGCGGCCATGGCATTGGGACCGTCCCGTCTGAGCGCGCCACTGGGTAGCCGCATCATTATTCAGGTGGGCGAGACCACAGAAGGGCGAGAGGCTTTCATGCACCGCGTGGCCATGCAGTGGCTACGCAAAGATGCCGCCATTCTGCTGCTTTTCGTACTGCTCATATCGGTGGGAACGATCCTGGCCTTGCGGCCCTTGCGGGAAACGAGCGAGAACGTTTTAAAGCGCTCGTCCGGCAATTTGCTACCCATCGATGAAAGCACCCTTCCGCGGGAAGTAAGGCCCTTGGTCGAGGCCATCAACGTACACATGGAGCGCAATGCGACCAAGGCGGCCAGCCAGCGCCAGTTTCTGGATGACACTTCACATCAGCTGCGTACACCCCTATCCGTGTTGATGATGCAGGTGGAATACGCCCGGACGCTGGCCGTCACCGACGAAATGAAAGAGGTGCTGGCCGCCATCGAGCAGCGCCTGAGCAACACGATTCAGCTCACCAACCAGATGCTCGCCCTGGGGCGCGTGCATGATGCCGCAGATCAGTTGCGTGCGGGGGAATCGTTGCAGACCGTGGACCTCTGCGCCATCGCGCGTGACGTGGTGGCCGAGCTCCTGGGTGCGGCACGGCGCAAGCGTCAGGACTTCGGACTGGAAGTGCCGGACTTCCCTGTGAACGTGCAGGGTATAGGCTGGCTGATTCATCAGGCGCTGAGCAATATGGTGGAGAACGCCATCAAGTACAGCCCGACGCAGGCCCACATCACCGTCTCCGTGTCGCTCATTGGTGGCGAAGCCGTGTTGCAGGTGGACGACGACGGGCCGGGCATGTCGGAGAAGGACATCTCCCTGGCCGGCCGCCGGTTTCGCCGAGGCGACGCGGGAAAGCGTGTGCATAGCGCGGGCCTGGGTCTGGCCATCGTGCAGACCATCGCCGATATCAATCATGCCCGCCTGGAATTGGAATCCGGCGATTCCCGGCCCGGTCTGGTGGTCCGCATGGTCTTCCCGATGAGCTGAAACGGCCTTGCAGCTCAGGGATAACCCTGAAACCGACTTGTTTGTCATCGTTTTGAAAGGAACGAGAAAGGTTCTTTCCGCTAACTTCCCGTGGCGATTATGCTCATCAAAAAATCAGGAGGACAACATGAAGCTATATGCGAAGACATTGTCGGTCGTCGCGGCAGGCCTTTTGGGCCTTTCCGCCCTGGCGCCCGTCCATGCCCAGCAACCGGAAAAGCCGGAGTGCATTGCACCGGCACAACCCGGCGGCGGCTTTGACCTGACCTGCCGCGTGGCCCTGAACGGCTTCGGCAACACAAAGATTCTTGAACAGCCGATGCGCACGGTGTACATGCCGGGCGGCATCGGCGCCGTGGCGTATAACCACATCGTGGCGCAGCGACCCGCTGACCCCAACGCCATCGTTGCGTTCTCGGGCGGCTCGCTGCTGAACCTGGCACAAGGCAAGTTCGGCCGCTACAACGTCAATGACGTGCGCTGGCTGGCCGCCATCGGTTCCGACTACGGGGTCGCCATCGTTCGCGACGACTCCCCGCATAAGGACCTGAAGTCCCTGATGGAAGCGTTCAAGGCCGACCCCACCAAGATCGTGCTGGGCGCCGGCGGCTCCGTGGGCAGCCAGGACTGGATGAAAGCCGCCCTGACAGCCAAGGCAGCTGACGTCGACTACAAGAAGATGCGCTTTGTTGCATTCGAAGGGGGCGGTGAAGCGCTGACCGCACTGCGTGGCGGCCACATCCAGGCCTACATGGGCGACGCTGCAGAGGCGCGCACCATGCTCGACGGCGGCGCTCCCATCCGCATCCTGGCGGTTTTCAACGATGAGCGTCTGCCGGGCGTCATGAAGGACATCCCGACGGCCAAGGAACAGGGCTTCGATATCGTCTGGCCGATCATCCGCGGTTTCTTCATGGGTCCCAAGGTGTCCGATGAGCAGTACCAGTGGTGGGTCCAGGCGTTCGACAAACTGATGGAGACGCCCGAGTTCGCCAAGCTGCAGGAGCAGCAGGGCCTCTTCCCCTTCAACAAGACCGGTGACGATCTCGACGCCTACGTGAAGGAGCGCGTCCAGTTCTACACCGAACTGGCCGACGACTTCGGTCTCATCAAGAAGTAAAGCTGGGGCGGCTGCCGGCGACGGCAGCCGCTAAAGTAGTAAGCCCGGAGAACTCCAAACCATGACGCTCAATGACCGCGTGCTGGGCATCGCAGCCCTGATATTCGCCGCGCTGATCACCGCTTTCGGCTACGACCTGGAGCCGCCCTTTTCCTATGAACCGGTGGGGCCTAAGGCGTTCCCGCTGCTCATCGCCCTGATCGTCGCCATTTGCGGCGTACGCCTGGTGATCAAGGGCGGCGGTGAAGTAGAGGCCAATCCAGCGGGAGCCAACACCCGCATCATGGCGATGGTGGCCTACCTCGCCGCGTATGCCTTCCTCTTCCAGTGGGTCGGCTTCGTCGTGGCCACCACCGTGATGGTTGCCCTGGTTGGACGCCTGTTCGGGGCGAGCTGGGTTCAGGCCTTCATTGGCGGGCTTGGCATGGGCGTGGGTTTCTTCTTCCTTTTCGACAAGGCCCTTGATGTCGTGCTTCCCACCGGGATTCTCGGAGGCCTACTGTGAACGGCATTCTCGAACATCTTTCCATCGGTTTTGGGGTCGCGTTCTCCGCCACCAATCTGCTGGTGGCGGCGCTGGGATCCTTCATCGGGACCATTGTGGGTGTGCTGCCGGGCCTGGGGCCTATCAACGGCGTTGCCATGTTGGTGCCCATCGCCTTTGCGATGCAGCTTCCCCCCGAAACGGCCCTGATCCTGCTTGCCGCCGTGTATGTGGGCGCTGAATATGGCGGGCGCATCACTTCGATTCTGATCAACGTACCCGGCGAAGCCGCAGCGGTGATGACCACGCTAGACGGCTATCCGCTCGCGCGCCAGGGCCTTGCCAGTGTTGCGCTGTCGCTGTCGGCCTGGGCATCCTTCATCGGCTCCACAATCGCCATTTCCGGCATCGTGATTCTGGCGCCGCTCCTGGCCGGGTGGGCGGTGGCGTTTGGTCCCGCCGAGTACTTCGTACTCATGGTGTTTGCTTTCTGTGCCCTCACCAGCCTGTTGGGCGACGAACCCGTAAAGGGCATTCTTGCCGCCATGGTCGGGCTGTTCATCGCCACGGTGGGCGTGGACGCCAACTCCGGCGTGTACCGCTACACCTTCGATCTGCCCAACCTGGCGGACGGCATCGACTTCGTGGTGGTGGTGATCGGCCTGTTCGCCGTGGCCGAGATGCTCCAGATGCTGGAGAACCTGCTGGGCGGGACTTCCATCGAGGTTCCCAAAAGCAATCGCAAGCTCTTCAACCTGAAGGAGCTGGCTTTCACGTGGTGGTCCACCGTACGCAGCGGATTCATGGGCTTTTTCATTGGAGTGTTGCCTGGCGCGGGCGCCAGCGTGGCTTCGGCCGTCGCGTATGCCAATGAGAAGAAGTACCAGGAAGGACGCGATCCCAATGCGAAGTTCGGCAAGGGCGACCTGCGCGGTCTGGCCGCGCCCGAATCCGCCAACAATAGCGCCGCGACCGGCTCCTTCATCCCGATGCTGACGCTCGGCGTTCCCGGCTCCGGTACCACCGCGGTGATGATGGGAGCGCTCACGCTCTACAACATCACGCCGGGTCCGGTGTTGTTCGATGCGCAACCGCAACTGGTCTGGGGACTGATCGCCTCGCTGTTCGTGGCCAACGTCATGCTGTTGCTGATGAACGTACCGATGGTGCGCCTGTTTGCCTCCATGCTGTCGATTCCACCGCGATTGCTTGTACCGGGCATCCTGGCCGTCAGCTTCATCGGGGTATACGCGATCAACGCCACGCGCTTCGACCTGCTCATGGTGGTGGGCATCGGCGTCATTGGCTACTTCCTGCGCAAGATGAACGTACCGATGGCACCCATGGTGTTGGGCGTGGTGCTGGGCAACATGATGGAGCAGAACCTGCGCCGCGCGCTGTCCATTACCAATGGCGAAATCGGCATTCTTTTCGAAAGCCCGATCTCGAAGGGGCTTTGGGTAGCCGCGATCCTGGTGGGCATCGTGCCGCCGCTGCTGCGCAAGCTGGCGCACCGCAAGGCGTCCACACCAGCGAACTGATTGGCGGTACCTTAGACTCCGGCTTGCTCCAACGGCAAGCCGGAGTTTTTTTGTGCCATTATTCTTCGGGCTTATGAAGAAACCGTACTCACTCGTTATTGGTCTGGTCACCGCCTTGCTCGGCGCACTGGCTGCCACCTGGCTGAACCTGCCCTTGCCCTGGATGATCGGTGCGCTGCTTGCCACGGCGATTGCCAAAATGGCGGGCAGTCCGTCGGCGTCGCACAAGGTATTTCGCAACGGCGGGCAATGGGTGATCGGAGCCAGCCTTGGGCTTTACTTCACGCCCGAAATGCTGCGGGTGATCGCGGCCAACCTGCCCTTCATCGTCGCAGGTTGTCTGTTCGCATTGAGCCTGGGGGTGCTGGGTGCCAACATTCTGCGGTCATGGGCGGGCACCGACTTTCGCACGGCATGGTTTGCCAGCGCGATCGGAGGCGCCAGCGAGATGACGACTCTGGCAGAACGCCACCATGCCAGGCCCGACCTGGTGGCGTCCGCCCACAGTTTGCGCATGCTGATGGTGGTTGTTACCATCCCTTTTACCTTCCAGGCGCTGGGCATTCATGGCAACGATGTCCCCGCCCCGAGCTCCGTCCTTGCCTTCGATGCAACAGGCATGCTGGTGCTGATTGTGTTGACCAGCGCGATGGGACTCTTCTTTCAGCGTTTTCATCTGCCCAACCCCTGGGTTCTTGGGCCCTTGCTCGTGACGGCCTTACTCACCGGCAGCGGCATCGAGCTCACCTCCATGCCGGTGGAACTGACCAACGTGGGTCAGTTGCTGATCGGCTGGTCGCTGGGAGACAAGTTCGGCCCCGATTTCTTCCGGCGTGCACCCCGCTATCTTGGCGTGGTGGCGGTGGCCAACACCTTGAATATCGTCCTGGCCTTTGGCTTCGGTTTCTTGCTGTCCCTGATGTCGGGCATTCCCTTCGCCACGCTGGTGCTCGGGACGAGTCCGGGCGGGATTGCGGAGATGGCCATTACTGCCAAGGTGTTGATGCTGGGCGCCCCCGTGGTCACATCATTCCATGTGATACGGATGGTCTTCGTGCTGCTGGTGACGGCGCCCATCTATCAGTGGTGGGTCCGCCGGGGCCACGCTGCGGAATAGCGCGATCGCCTAAGATGGCTGCGCCGCTCCTGTACCGATTCCGCACATGAACCCCGCCCGATTCGATCTCGTCACGCTTTCGCTTTTCGTGCATGTCGCCCGCGAAGGGAGCATATCGGGCGGAGCCCGCGCCTCCCATCTGGCCGTGGGGGCGGCAAGCCGGCGCATCACTGATCTGGAAGCCGCACTGGGTACGCAACTGCTTTATCGCCGCGCCTCCGGCGTGGAGCTGACCGAAGCGGGTCAGGCCTGCCTGGCACACGCGCAGCGCGTGCTGCACGAGGTGGGGCAGATGGCCGGATCACTCTCGGAATATGCCCATGGCCTGCGCGGGCAGGTTCGCATCGCGGCAAACACGTCGTCACTCACGCAGTTCCTGCCGGAAGACCTGGCCGTGTTCATGCAGGACCAGCCCGGCGTGCGCATCGACCTGGAAGAACAGAACAGCGCAGAGGTGGTCCAGGCCTTGCGCTACAACCGGGCGGACGTGGGCATTTTCGCCGAGCGCACGCCTTGCTCCGACCTCGAGACCTTCCCCTACCGGCTCGACGAACTGGTACTCGTGGCGCATCCCACCCATCCCCTGGCGAGCCACTCTTCGCTAGCCTTCATCGACACGGTGGACCACGACTACGTGGGCTTGCCGCCGGCCACCTCATTGGCCATGCGCCTGCAGGAAGAAAGCGCAAGACTGGATCGCAGCATCCGGCTGCGCATCCAGGTGCGCAGCTTCGATGCCATTTGCCGCATGGTGGCCGCCACGCGCACGATAGGCATCCTGCCCCGACGGGCCGCCGCCCCCCATGCGCGCTCGATGAAGCTGCGCCTCATCGGCTTGCAGGACGAGTGGGCGCGACGCTGGTTGCTGCTCGGTGTACGCGACAGTCGTGCACTCACGACGCCTGCCAGGCTGGTGCTGGCCCATCTGCGCGCTTGCAGTGGAAAGACCGGGGAACGGGAAACGTTCGGCACGCCGGACGAGCGGGCCTCCTAGCAAGCTCGCGAACCGGCGGCTCGGTTGGCTCGACAAGCCCGAGCCCGGCGAATCCATAAGCGGCGGCGTCTATGGCTTTCGCGTTTTGCGAAAGCCCTCTTGCACGATTGTCGCTTCCCCGTAGGGTCACCCTGGGAGTAGGCTATGTCCTCTTTCGCGGTTCAGCAATAAGGAGCAGCCATGTCGAGCCAGATTCTCGCCGGCATTCGTGTCATCGAACTCGGGCAGTTGATCGCCGGGCCTTTTGCCGCCAAGACGCTGGCCGACTTCGGCGCCGAGGTCATCAAGATCGAGCCTCCCGGCATCGGTGATCCGCTGCGGAAATGGCGTCTGCTGCACGAAGGCACCTCGGTATGGTGGGAAGCCCAGTCCCGTAGCAAGAAGTCGGTCTGTCTGGACCTGCGCAAGCCGGAAGGACAGGATATTGTCCGCCTGCTGGCGCGCGAAGCCGATGTCCTCATCGAGAATTTCCGGCCGGGGACCATGGAAAAATGGGGGCTGTCCTGGGAAGCCCTGCACGAACTGAACCCGCGCCTCATCATGCTGCGCATTTCGGGCTACGGGCAGACCGGCCCCCGCGCGCAGGAACCCGGCTTTGCAGCCATCGGCGAAGCCTTTGCCGGCTTGCGCTATCTGAACGGCGAGCCGGGGCGCGCGCCGGTACGCGCAGGGCTGTCCTTAGGCGACACCATTGCGGGTCTGCACGGCGCCATGGGCGTACTTCTGGCGCTTTACCAGCGCGATGCCCGGGGCGGGAAGGGGCAGATGATCGATGCCGCCCTATACGAAAGTCTGTTCAACCTGACCGAGAGCCTGCTGCCGGAATACTCGGCCTTCGGCGCCGTCCGTGAGCCGGCGGGCGCCGCCCTGCCCGGCATAGCTCCTTCCAATGCCTATCGGTGCCATGACGGCAGCCACGTGCTGATCGCCGGCAACGGAGACGCGATCTTTCAGCGCCTGATGCACTGCATCGGCCGCGAAGACCTGGCGAACGATCCGAGCCTGGCCCATAACGACGGGCGCGTAGCGCGCGTGGAAGAGCTGGATGCCGCCATCCAGGCGTGGACGGAATCGCAGCCGGACATCGACGCCATGCTCCAAAAGTTGAAGGAAGCCGGCGTCCCCTCGGGGCGCATCTATTCCATCCGCGAGATCGCCGATGACCCCCATTACCGGTCTCGGGGCGCCATCACGAAGCTGCGCTCGGCCGCGGGCATCGAAGTGGAAATGCCCGCCGTCTTCCCGGTGCTTTCCGACAACCCTGGCGGGATTGCCAACCGTGCGCCCACCTTGGGCGAACATACCGATACTGTCCTGGCCGAGGCAGGTTTTGATGCCGCCACCCTGGCCGACCTGCGTGCACGAGGAGTTCTGGCATGATGCAAACCGGCGCCCCGAAAGTCGAAATCAACGAAGTCGGCCCGCGCGACGGCCTGCAGATCGAGCCCGTCAACGTCCCGACACCTGAAAAGATCGCCCTGGTCGACGCCTTGTCGGCCTGCGGTTTCGCCCGCATCGAG
>JAJUGH010000039.1 GCA_029268265.1 Alcaligenaceae bacterium
CATCGGCTTCGCACATTACCTGCGAAATGCCGATGGCCGGGGCGCAGAGTACGCGCTGGTGATCGGTGATGAATGGCAGCGCTGCGGGCTGGGATCGCAACTGATGCGCGCCCTGATTGAAGCGGCGCAGGAGCAGGGGCTGACCTACATCGACGGGCTGGTGCTCGGCACGAATCGCCCCATGCTGGGGCTGATGTCGTACTTGGGCTTCAAGATCGATCCAGATGAGGAGGATCCGGGAATGCGGCGAGTCTGGCTCGATTTGGGCGAGACGCTCACCGCAGACGCTATACCCTGATGCCGCCTATACGATGATTTCTCGAAGGAAGTCGGCGATGTCGCGAACTTCTTCGAGGCAGACCGAGTGTGGCATGGGGTAAGACTTGAAGCGCACGTCGTAACCCATGGTTTCGAGTGCCTGCAGTGTGGCTTGGGCTCGTTCGTACGCCACCACGGGATCCATCGTGCCGTGCGCCAGGAAAATCGGCGTGTTGGCGTTGGCCTCGTGGCGTTCGGACGGTGCCAGCGATGCCAACGGAAGGTATCCCGAAAGTCCGATGATGCCGGCCAGCTTTTCCGGGTGACGAAGACCGGTCTGTAGCGACATCGCGCAACCTTGAGAGAACCCGGCCAGAATGATGCGTTCTGTAGGAATGCCGCGCTCGTTCTCGCGTGCGATGAGCGCACGGACTGCTTGTTCGGATGCGCGCAGGCCTTCGGCATCTTCGCGCCGTACCAGGTCTGCCATATAGATGTCGTACCAGGCACGCATCGTCATGCCGTTGTTGATGGTGACGGGGCGCATGGGCGCGTGCGGAAAGACGAAGCGGATGGGGCCGAGCTCGCCAAGCTGCAGCTCGGGGACGATGGGTGCGAAGTCGTTGCCGTCGGCGCCAAGGCCATGCAACCAGATGACGGAGTAGCGGGGATGGGGGCCTGTCTCGAGCTCGAGGCTCTCGAGGAGTTTGTTTACGGTGTCGTTCATGAATCGATTTTAGACACAGGGCCATGGCTTGTCATGGGAGAATGCGCCGTTATGGACACTGCCAATCCCCACCTCTCGGATTTCCGCCATGGCGCCCTGCCGATCGTCGCGTCGATTTGCGTCGCAGGAGCGCGCGCATGTTGAATGCCCGTGCTCTGCATTATCTGGCGGAAGTCATTCGAAAAGGATCGGTGCGTCGGGCAGCCGCAGCGCTGGGCGTGGACGCTACGGCGATCAGTCGGCAGATCAAGGCCCTGGAGGATGAGGTGGGTCTGGGGCTTTGCGAGCGCACCCCGGCGGGAATGCGAGCGACCGAGGCCGGCGAACTCCTGGTGCGGCACCATCACAACCAGAAGGCGACCGAGGAAGCGGTCAGGTCGCGGCTGGATGCGATGCGCGGGCTACATACCGGCCAGGTCCGTATCGCGCTGGGCGAAGGGTTCATCGCCGATCTAATCGCTGCGCCGCTGCAGTCTTTTCTGGCAAGGCACCCCGGCATCGCGCTCGAGGTGAACATGGCCGGTGTCAGTGAAGCCGTGCAGCTGCTCAAGGATTACGACACCGACGTGGCACTGCTCTACGCACCGCCAAAAGACCCTGAGCTTGTCGCACATGCCGAGACCCGCCATCCCTTGCATTTGATCGTCTCGCCGAGGCATCGTCTAGCGGCCGTTACCCGGCCACTGGAGCTGGCGGATATCCAGCACGACCGTCTGGTATTGATGGGCAATCAGTTCGGTATGGGGCAGCTGGTCAGCATGGTGGCGCAGGAAGAAGGAGTGGAGCTCATGCCTGTGCTTCGCACCAATTCCGTCGCGGTATCGCGCCAGTTTGTTCTGTCCGGGGCCGGGGTGACCTTCATGCCGGAAATCACGGTGCGGGAGGATGTCCAGCGTGGAGACCTGGTGGTCCTGCCCATGCGATATCCCGTACTGGCATCCGCCCGCGCCCAGATTGCGAGCCGCGCGGACCGCAGCCTGACGGTTGCCACACAGGCCTTCCTCGATCATCTTCGGCGCAATATGCGGTTTTTCCGCGAGGATGCCCCGGACCGGCATCGCAGTCCGAGTGTCCCGGCGTAGCCTTTTCGGCCACGCGACCTCAATTGATTTGTCTACACGGCTACGGTTAGCATGCCGTGCCGCATGCGCTGCGTGTCGCATGCGACATAACTCCGACGTGTCGACAATTGTGAGGGGACATCCATGGACATGAACGTAACTGCCATCATCAAAAAAATGTGTGCTGCCGGCTTGGTGGGGATCGCCGGTCTGGGCGTCGCTGCGGCGGCAACCACGGTCAATCTGAGCTACAACGGAGCGCCTGATCCCGAAAAGAATGCCGTCCACGTATTCGCGACCAACCTGAAGGAGCTGGTCGAGGAAAAGACCGGCGGCGAACTGAAGATCGCCCTTTACCCCAACAGCATGCTGGGTGAGGAAGAAGCGCGCATGGAGCAGACCATGGGCGGCCCCAATCTCAACATTGCTTCGTTCTCCGGCGTTTCCCCGCTGGCTCCGGAAATCTTTGTGAGCGCCATTCCATTCATGTTCGGTGATTTTCAGGCGGCACGTGACTTCTTCGACCAGGGCGAGTACTGGAAAACGCTGACGCAAGAGTTCCGCGAGCGTACCGGCGTGGAGATTCTTGCTGTCGTGGAGGAAGGTGGCTTCCTCGCGTTCACCAACTCCAAGAAGGCGATCAGCAGCCCGGACGATTTCAAGGGTCTGCGCTTCCGCGCGATGGACCCGAGCCAGGTCGCGCTGTATGAGGCCTTCGGAGCATCCGGCACACCGATTCCCTGGACCGAGGTCTACATGGCCTTGCGCACCGGGGTGGCCGATGGGCAGATGAACCCGCCGATGTACATCATCCTGGGTAGCCTGTACGAAGTGCAGAAGTACCTGACGCTCGCAAACATCCAGTATTCCGACCAGTTCCTCGTGGGCAACGCCGCGTTCCTGGATTCTCTGCCCGAAAACGTCCGCAAGGCGTTCGATGAGGCCGTCCAGGAAGCGAACGATCGTGCCCGTATCGAAAACGAAAACCAGGTCCAGGCCCGCATCCAGTATCTGGCTGACAAGGGTATGGAAGTCATTCACCTTACGGACGAGCAGCGCGCGGCCTTCCGCGAACGTGCGCAGCCGTCGTACATGAAGTGGCTGGATCAGCAGGGCATCGACCGCAAGTGGATCGATATGGCGCTCAAGGACGCCAAGCTCGAACCCCTGAAAGACTGAGCACGGCTGGATGACGTTTCATGACCTCCGCTTCTCTGCGTGAATCCTTGCTGAACGGCAGCCGCGTAGTGACGATCACCGTCGCTGGGCTGCTGCTGGCCGGCAACCTCGGCGTGATTCTCTATGGCGTGTTCATGCGGTATCTCATGGGCGGTTCGCCCATCTGGATGGATGAACTTGCACGGTTCCTCATTATCTCGACCGTGATGCTCGCGGCCGGTGCGGTCTGGGTAGAGGGTATCCACATGCGCGTCGCCCTCGTCGAACGATTGCTTCCCCGCGGGGCGGGCCGCGCCCTGGCGATGTATCAATGGCTGCTGACCATTGCGCTCTCGTTTGCCGCGGCCTGGTACTGCTGGCGTTATGCCCAGTCGGTGGCCATGTTTCGCACGATGGGGCTGGGCATCAGCCGCAGCATCCCCGTCATGGTGCTGCCGATAGGCTTCGCGTTGCTCGGGTGGCAGGCCTTGCTGTACGGGCCTCGCTTCCTGCCGGTTCAGGAGGAAGACGCCTGACATGATTGTCGCCATCCTCCTCACCTTTCTGGTGCACGTTTTTCTGGGGCTGCCGCTATTCCTGGCCCTGCTGACAAGCTCGGTCGTCGGGTTCTTTTTCATCGACCCCACGATGATCCCGCGCATGATGCCTCAGCAGTTCTATGGCGGCATCAATGCGTTTTCGCTGATGGCCATACCGTTGTTCATTCTGGCCGGGAACCTGATGAACGCGGCAGGCATGACCGACCAGCTGATGCGCCTGGCTCGTTTACTGGTCGGACACCTGCGTGGTGGCATCGGCCATGTCAACGTGCTCTCCAGCGTGTTCTTCGCCGGCGTGAACGGGTCGGCCGTGGCCGACACCTCGGCACTGGGTCCGCTACTTGTGCCCGCGATGCGCAAAGAGGGCTACGACAAGGCGTTTGCCGCCGGCCTGACCGCCGGCAGTTCGCTCATCGGGCCCATCATTCCGCCCAGCATCTTCATGATTCTGTACGCATCGCTCACCAACGTATCGGTGGGCAGTCTGTTCCTGGCCGGCGTGATCCCCGGGTTCATCATTGCCGCAGCCTTCATGGGAATGAATGGCTGGTATGCATGGCGCCATCAACTTCCGCGCAGCGGGCAACGGCCGTCCGTGCAGGAGTTGTGGTCCGCGACATTGCAAGCCATCCCGGCCCTCGTGGCGCCGGTGATCATCGTGCTGGGTATCGTGATGGGTTTTGTGACCCCTACGGAGTCCGGCGGCCTGATCGCTCTGTATGTGGTGGTGTGCGGGGCGCTGCAGCGTCGCTTGCGACTGCGTGAAGTCTGGGCGAGCGTGACCGAGACCGCGCGTCTCACCTCGGCGATCTTTCTGATCATGGCGGCATCCGCGACCATCAGCTGGCAATTGTCTTACGCGCAGGTGCCGGCCCAACTGACTGAAATGTTCACGCCGTTCCTGGACAGCCCGGTGCTGGTGCTCCTGCTGCTCAGCCTGATCATCTTCATGGTCGGCATGTTCATGGAAGAGGTGTCATCACTCATGCTGCTGACGCCCATCCTCATGCCAGTCGCCACGGCCGCCGGAATCGATCCCATCCATCTGGGCATTATCGTCACCCTGAACATCACCATTGCGTTGATCACCCCACCCATGGGCGCCTGCCTTCACGTGGCGGCGGCAGTGAGCAAACTCGAGATCACGGCGTTGTTCCGCAGCATCTGGCCGTTCGTGGTGGTGGCTTTGTGCGTCCTGGGACTCCTGGTCGTGTTCCCACAGCTGACCTTGTGGTTGCCGGGGCTCTTTGCATGATGGATGCGGTTCAGCTCTCGAATGTCGCTCTTGCGTCTGACCCGATTCCGGCCATGCCGGAGCCGGACTGGGCGCATGTCGCAGCAATTCCCATCATTGAATCCGGAGAGCAACTGGTGCCCACCAGCCTGATGCCTCGCCCCGTGCTGACCTATCCCGCCTATGCACGGCAGGGGGTGGCCGGCGCCCACCAGGAATGCCTGGTGCGCAAGGAGGTGGCTGCGCGGCTGCTTCAGGCGGCGCGCAGCCTGCCGGACGGATGGAATCTCGTCGTGCTTGACGGCTGGCGCCCCTGGGCGGTACAGACACAGCTGTTCGAGGCCTATCGTGACGTCCTCCGGCACCGCCATCCTGATTGGTCCGACGATGAACTGCTGGCCCGCACCCGGGAATTCGTTTCTTTGCCGAGCACTGATCCAGCCGCCCCCAGTCCGCATCTAACCGGGGGGGCGGTCGACGTCACGCTGTGTGGGCCCGACGGTGTCTGGCTCGACATGGGTACGGCGTTTGATGCCACCGTTCCCGCCTCGCATACGGCCTACTTCGAGCCTGGTCAGCCGGGCGCGACGCAACCGGGCAGTGAGCTGTTCAGGGCTCGCCGCCGGATCCTCTTCAATGTCATGCGGGACGCCGGCTTCACGAATCTGCCGACCGAATGGTGGCACTTCGACTATGGAAACCAGTTATGGGCCTGGCATGGCGGGCAGCCGCAGGCCTGCTATGGACCGGCCCCGATGGGGGGCAGCGTTCCCCTGGTCCTGCCGTTCACGATTCCAGGTTGAGCGACTTCAGCGCCTGAAACAGGGCGCGATAGTGCTTGCGCTGCGGTTCGCTGCCGGGGGGCAGATTGCTGTTCTGCAATGCCTCCTTGCGAGCGGCCCGGATCGTGGCGCGCAATTGCTGCACGTCGGGCACTTCGCAACTGGCCAGCAATTCCGTAAGGGCGCGATCGTCGCGCAGAAGCAGATCGCGCAGCGATTCCAGGCGATGCTGTTCGCGCGCTTCTTCGCGCGAGCCATGCGCCCAGGTATCGAGCTGCGTGCGTATGGCTTCGGTATTCAACTGCGGGTCGCGCATCAGCTTGCCCACGTAGTGGATCTGCCGGCGCCGGCCTTCTCGGCTCGTGGTGCGTTGGGCGAGCCTGATCGCCTCATGGAGCTTTTCCGGCAGTTCCAGGCGGCGCACACGTTCCGGTGGAAGCTCGACAAGCTGCTTGCCCAGGTCGGTGAGCGCAAGCATCTCGCGCTTGATTTGTGATTTGCTGGGCCGTTCGGGAAGATCGTCGGTGTCGTCGTCTTCCGGGGCGTCGAAGGGGGTGAAGGACATGGGCTGAATACAATACGCGTTACGTCCAGCTATGATAACCGTGAAGCGACCCACCGATTACTGAAAGAGTGTCAATGAGCGAACAGCAAATCACCTCCCTGCAGATTCCCGAACAGCAGGGCGTATTCCGCGAGCTCGTCTCCGACGCGCTGGCCCATGCGAAAAAGCTCGGTGCCAGCGATGCGGTGGCGGAAGTTTCCGAAAGCAAGGGGCTGGTGGTGTCGGTCAGGTCCGGCGATATCGAGACCATCGAGCAGACGCGCGACCGTTCCCTCGATGTAACGGTATACGCGGGGCAGCGCCGTGGCTCCGCCTCGACTTCAGATTTTTCCGCCCAGGCCCTGCGTGAAACCGTGGCGGCAGCCTGGCATATCGCCCGCCACACGGCAGAAGACGATTGCGCGGGACTGCCTGATCCCGACCGCCTGGCCGTCGAGCCCTACCCGGATCTTCAACTGCATCATCCGTGGGACATTTCCGCGGAGGACGCCGCTGCGCTGGCCCTGAAGGCCGAGGCCGCGGCATTTGCAACGAGCCCGAAGATCACCAACACGGACGGCGCGTCGGTCGATACCTTCGAAGGCCATTTCGTCATGGGTAACAGCGCCGGCTTCATGGGCGGCTACCCGTACAGTCGGCACAGCGTCTCGGTTTCGCCGATTGCAGGCAAGGGCAACGGAATGCAGCGCGACTACTGGTACAGCTCGGCCCGCGACTGGCGCGTACTGGCCGATCCGGCCGTCGTGGGGCGCTATGCGGCAGAGCGGACCCTGTCGCGCCTGTCGGCGCGTCGCATCAAGACGGGCCGCTTCCCCGTGCTTTTCGAGGCACCGCTGGCGGTGGGCCTTGTTGGGGCGCTCGTACAGGCGGTCAGTGGCGGCGCCCTTTACCGCAAGGCCAGCTTCCTGCTCGATGCCGTCGGCAAGCAAGTCATGGCCGACCACCTCGATCTCCATGAGAACCCCTGGATCTCGGCGGCCGCCGGCAGCAGCCCCTTCGATTCCGAAGGCGTGCGCACGGCGCCCCGCTCCGTCGTCATCGGCGGCGTTCTGCAAGGCTACTTTCTCTCCACCTATACGGGTCGCAAGCTGGGCCTGCCCACCACGGGCAATGCCGGCGGCTCCCACAACCTGGCCTTGCGCTCCCGTCTCACACGCAGCGACGACGACCTTCCCGCCATGTTGCGCAAAATGGGAACGGGCCTGCTAGTCACCGAGCTCATTGGCCAGGGGGTCAATTACGTCACCGGCGACTATTCCCGGGGCGCGTTCGGCTATTGGGTCGAAAACGGCGAAATCCAGCATGCCGTCGAGGAAATCACCATCGCGGGCAATCTGGCCGATATGTTGCGTCAGATCGTTGCAGTGGGAAGTGACACCATGCTGCGCGGCGCCAAGAGCACCGGCTCGATCCTGATCGAGCAGATGTCGATTGCCGGCGCCTGAGGTCCTGCATCGCGACCTGGGCTTAGGGAATACACTTCGACACAAACGGTCGCCCGGGGTGTAGTATCCCGGGACGGTCGGAAACTGCGCGGTTCCCGCCAAAGAATTCATTATCTAACGGATGCTGGAATAGGAGATACAGGCAATGCAGCGTCGCTCATTTTTGAAGAAGGCCGGACTCGGCGCGGTTGCGGGCACAGCCGCCATCGGCGCACCGGTGTTCGCCCAGAGCAACCCGAAAGTCAGCTGGAAGATGACCTCGACCTACGGTCCTTCGCTTCCGCCGCTTTTCGGTACAGCGCAGATGTTCTGCAAGTTCATCGAAGAAGCTTCGGGCGGCAATTTCTCAATCCGCCTGTATCCGGCGGGCGAAATCGTCCCCGGCTTTGAAGTCATGGAAGCAGTGGGCAATCGCACGGTTGAGTGCGGGCAGACGGCCTCGTACTACTACTATGGCAAGGATCCGTCGTTCTCCTTCGACACGGGCGTTCCTTTCGGCTTGAATGCACGCCAAATGTACGCATGGATGTACGAAGGCGATGGCATGAAGCTGATGCGCGAGCTGTTTGCCGAGCGCAACATCATCAACTTCCCCTTCGGCAACACCGGTACGCAGATGGGCGGCTGGTACCGCAAGGAAATCAATTCCGTTGCTGACCTGCAGGGCCTCAAGATGCGCACCGCCGGCTTCGCAGGTGAAGTGCTTTCGCGCATGGGCGTGATTCCGCAGCAGATTCCCCCAGGTGACATCTATCCGTCGCTTGAAAAGGGCACGCTTGATGCCGTTGAATTCGTGGGTCCGGTGGACGACGAAAAGCTCGGCTTCCAGAAGGTCGCCAAGTACTACTACGCTCCGGGCTGGTGGGAAGGCGGTGCGCAGGTTTCGCTGTATGTGAACGACGGCGCCTACAACGAATTGCCCAAGGCCTACCAGACGCTGATCGACATCGCCACGCGTGCCGCCGGCAGCAGCATGGTTGCCAACTATGATGCCAACAACCCCGACGCGCTGCGCCGCCTGATCGCTGCAGGTGCTGTCTTGCGCACCTTCCCGCGTGACGTGATGGACGCTTCCTTCAAGACCTCCAACGAGCTCTTCAAGGAATTCTCGGATCGTGATGCACGCTTCAAGAAGATCCACGACAGCTACATGGGCTTCCGCGACAACAACGTGCCATGGCACCGCGTGGCCGAAGGCGCTTTCGATAACTACCTGGGCGCAGCGCTGGCTGCCCGCCGCGGGTAATCGGCTTTCCTGCCCGCTGTCTCATCGGCGCCCCGAGGGCAGTTTGCTGCCTGCGGGCCGCGCCGATGATGCAACCCCAAGCGATTCATATGAGTCCTTGGGGTTTTTTATGTTAATATGCAAGGCTTTTCCGGATTACGGGTAAGGCTTTCGTACGGGCGGGCTACAACGCCTTGGCGCACGTCTACTTCGCCGGAGAAGGCTCGAACAGGCCGGGTCATGCTGCTTACCAAGCAGGCGGGCCAACGGTTGCGGATGTTCCGCCGGGCTAATTTCTTGAATATTAGGAACCATCATGAAGACCTTTGTGGCCAAGCCGCATGAAGTCAAGCGTGACTGGTACGTGATCGACGCTAAGGGCAAGGTCCTCGGGCGTGTGGCCAGCGAAGTCGCACTCCGTCTGCGTGGCAAGCACAAACCAGAATTCACTCCTCACGTCGATACCGGTGATTACATCGTAGTAATCAACGCTGCGGATATCGTCGTCAGCGGCAACAAGTCGCTCGACAAAAAATACTATCGTCACTCGGGTTATCCGGGCGGTATTACCGAAACGAACTTCGAGAAGATGCAGCAGCGTTTTCCGGGTCGTGCGCTCCAGAAGGCCGTCAAGGGCATGTTGCCCAAGGGTCCGCTGGGCTACGCCATGGCCAAGAAGCTCAAGGTCTATGCTGGCGCAGAGCATCCGCATGCCGCGCAGCAGCCCAAAACCCTGGATATCTAAGGACAGGTCATGATCGGTAATTGGAACTATGGCACCGGCCGCCGCAAGACTTCGGTTGCCCGGGTGTTCTTGAAGAAGGGATCGGGCAAGATCGTCGTCAACGGCAAGCCCGTCGATGAGTACTTTGCTCGCGAAACCGGCCGCATGATCGTGCGTCAGCCGCTGGAACTCACGAACCACCTCGAATCGTTTGATTTCCACATCAACGTTCACGGTGGCGGCGAGAGCGGCCAGGCCGGCGCAGTGCGTCACGGCATCACCCGCGCACTGATCGACTACGACGAAACGCTCAAGCCCGCTCTGAAGCAGGCCGGCCTCGTCACTCGCGATGCCCGCGAAGTCGAGCGTAAGAAGGTCGGCTTCCACAAGGCCCGTCGCCGCAAGCAGTTCAGCAAGCGCTGATACCCGCTGCGGGGCTTTGTGCCCGGCTTGCAAAACCCCCGGCTCGCTCCGGGGGTTTTGCCATTTTGGGGCATAATTGATAGATACCCACCACCCAAACAGATCAGGAATTGCCATGGCATCGGCTGCAGACACACGCATCAAGGTTGGAATCGTCGGCGGTACGGGATATACGGGCGTCGAGCTACTGCGCTTGCTGGCCCAGCATCCCAACGTGGAACTGCGAGCCATTACATCGCGCAAGGAAGACGGCATGCACGTCGCCGAGATGTACCCCAGCCTGCGTGGCCGGGTAGACATCAAGTTCCAGACGCCGGATACGGCCGGGCTGGAACAATGTGATGTGGTCTTCTTCGCCACCCCTCACGGCGTGGCCATGAGCCAGGCGCAGGCGTTGCTTGATGCCGGCGTGCGTATCATCGACCTGGCGGCCGACTTCCGCCTGCAGGATCTCGCCAGCTTCGAGCGTTGGTACAAGATCCAGCATGCCTGCCCGGACATCCTGAAGGAGTCGGTCTACGGCCTGCCGGAATTGAACCGTGAGCGCGTGGCCAAGGCCAAAGTGGTGGGCAACCCCGGCTGCTATCCCACCACGGTGTTGCTGGGCCTCGCCCCCCTGCTGAAGGGCGGCCTGGTCGAAACCGACTCGATCATTGCCGATTGCAAATCGGGCGTGTCCGGCGCCGGCCGCAAGGCAGAGGTCCATACTCTGTTTTCGGAAGCCAGTGATAACTTCCGCGCCTACGGCGTGGCCGGCCACCGTCACCACCCCGAGATCTCCGAGCAGCTGGCGCTGCTGGCGGGCAAGCCGGTGGGCCTGATTTTCACGCCGCACCTGGTGCCCATGATTCGCGGCATGTTCTCCACGCTGTACTTGCGCATCCTGCCGTCGGCGCTCGATACCGACTTCCAGGCATTGTTTGAACAGCATTACGCCAACGAGCCGTTCGTGGACGTGATGCCGGCCGGCAGCCTGCCCGAAACCCGCAGCGTGCGTGCGTCGAACTTCCTGCGCATTGCGGTGCACCGCCCGGAAGGCGGCAACCAGCTGGTCGTGCTGGTGGTGCAAGACAACCTGGTGAAGGGCGCTTCCGGTCAGGCCGTGCAGAACATGAATCTGATGTTCGGTCTGCCCGAGACCACGGGGCTGGAGCACGTCGCCGTTCTCCCCTGAGCCTTTAACGCCGCGCGGGGCTCGCGGCGCTCGGGGGTAGGGCGAAATTGTCCGGGTGGTAAGGAACTCTATGGGCTTGCCCGTGTCTGTATAAGCCTATGGAGCCTACACCGGAACCGAACTCCCGCCGCTTGCCCGTGCCGCGCCTCATGGCCGGACTTGGCCTGTTTGTAGCGGGTCTTCTTTTGGGCGGGGCGGCCATTTATTACGGTATGGAGCGCCCGGCGCTCGCGGCCGCGCAAGCGCGCATGACGCAGCTCGAGCTTGACCTGGCGGCGGCTCGCGGTCACGTCACCCGTACCGAGAACATGATCGCGGCGCTGGAAGGCCGCCTGGGTATCGAAGAGAGCACCCGCCGAGGCCTGGAAATGAGTTTGCGCACGGCCCAGGAGGAACTGGGTCGCGCACAGGACACCGTTGCCTTCTACGAACAGCTCATGCCGCCCGGGCCCAAAGGTACGGTCAGTATCCGGGCCATTGATTTCGAGCCTGTCGGCCCCCATCTGAAGTATCGAGTGCTGCTCATGCGTAGCGGCTCCAGTAATGAGCCTTTCAAGGGCCGCTTGCAGTTCGAGGCCACCGGCATGATGGGCGAGGCGCGCGAAAGCATTGTGCTCGAGACAGCCAGGGCGCCGGCGCCGAGTCGCAAGCTCGACGAGGGAGCGTCACATGATGAGCAAGTGCCTGAGCCATCGCCAGATGACGCGGGCACGCAGGATGCCGGAGATCCTGCAGTATTGGAATTTGCTGATTTCCAGCGCAGTAGTGGTGTGTTGAGCCTTCCTGAAGGTTTCACCCCAGAATCAGTAACCGTGAGCGTCCTCGAAGGCGACACCTTGCGGACGTCCCGCAAGGTTGAGCTACCTGCAGCCGAATGAACGTGGCCGCAGCGCCGATGCTATAGTTGAAGTAGAAACAGTTTCAGTGCAGGCTGTATCCCTGCCCGGAGTCACCCATGAGCAATATGATCGAATCTGTCGACCTTCAGGTTCCCCCGTCCCCCATTCTTTTTTCCGACGCAGCGGCCGCCAAGGTCAAGGAGCTGCTGGCCGACGAAAACAACCCCGAACTCAAGCTGCGCGTATTCGTGCAGGGCGGTGGCTGCTCAGGCTTTCAGTACGGATTCACGTTCGACGAAACCGTCAACGATGATGACACCACCATCGTGAAAGAAGGTGTTGAGCTGCTGGTCGACCCCATGAGCTTCCAGTATCTGGTCGGTGCGGAAATCGACTACAAAGACGATCTCGATGGCGCGCAGTTCGTGATCCGGAACCCCAACGCGGCAACCACCTGCGGTTGCGGTTCGTCGTTCGCGCCCTGAGCTCAAGCGCCGGGTCTGTGCGGTCAGCGCTGGCAGCGCAGGGCCGTCAGGCCAGGTAGCGGCACCCCAGAATGGTGGGCCTTCGGGCCCCCGTCACCGCCGGCAAGCCTGCCGGCGTTTGTGTGTCATGGCACCATGCCAGCCAGGCAAAGGCTGCCGCCTCCACCCACTGGGGAGGCAAGCCATGGTGCTCCGTTGAGTCCACGGAGCAGGGCAGCTGCTCACGTAGTGCGGACATCAACGCGGTATTGCGGATACCTCCCCCGCATACCAGCACGTCTTTAGTATCGGCGGCATGGCGCCTGATGGCCGTGGCGATGCTTTGCGCCGTGAGCTGCAGCAAGGTTGCCTGGACGTCAGCTGCTCCAGGATGGCGGCCGGGATCCTCGCCGAAGGTGGCGGTGAGCTGGCAGTCCAGCCAGTTCAGATTGAAATCGTCACGCCCCGTCGATTTTGGCGGTGGCAGCTCGAACCATGGGTCGGCCAGCATCCGCTTGAGCAGGGCGGGCAACGGCCGGCCGGAATGCGCCCACTGGCCGTCAGCATCATAAGCACGACCCAGGTGGCGGCTGATCCACGCGTCCATCAGCATATTGGCCGGTCCGGTATCGAAGCCGCGTATGCTGCCATCAGCCTCCAGGACGGTGACGTTGGCGATGCCGCCAAGATTCAACACCACCCGCGTCTGGGTAGAGGCGAACTGGCCGGCATGGAATGCCGGCACCAGAGGGGCGCCCTGGCCCCCCGCGGCAATGTCGCGGCTACGGAAGTCCGCGATCACATCGATGCCCGTCAACTCGGCAATCAACGCCGGGGCGTTCAGCTGAAGCGTGTAGCCGGCGTCCGGCTGGTGGCGAATCGTCTGTCCATGCACGCCGATGGCGGCGATCTGCGCCGGCTCAAAGTTCCCTTCGGACAAGACGCTTAGCGCAGCGTCGGCATAGAGGTGGGCGAGTTGAATGGATGCGCGGGCCGCCCGGTCCAATTCGTTCGTGCCGGGAACGTGAAGGGCAAGAAGCTCCTCGCGCAAGGCCAGAGGCAGCTCGACGGCCGCAGCGCCACTAACGTGGCCGCGGCCGTTTTCATCGAGGTGTAGGAGAACGGCATCAATGGCGTCGAGGCTGGTGCCCGACATGATGCCGATATACCGTCTTGTGTTGCCGGCGGGCATGGCCGCTGGATCAGGGTTGCGTGCCGGCAACCTGTACTGCTTCGGCTTCAGGAGCCTTGGCGATGGCGGGCCCTCGCAGCAGGTCGATATGGTCGCGGTACTGCGCCATGACCTGGTCGAACTGCTTGCGCTCTTTCGGGCCCAGCGTGCGAGCCACGGGCAGGTCGACCGACAGCGGGTCAACCGGCTTGTTGGCCACGCGGAATTCGTAGTGCAAGTGCGGCCCGGTGGCCCAGCCGGTGGCGCCCACATAACCGATCAGATCGCCTTGTGACACCTTCACGCCTTTCTTGATGCCTTTGGCGAAGCCCTTCTGGTGCGCGTACAGCGTGGTGATCTTGTTGGGATGTTCAATAATGATGGTATTGCCATAGCCTCGCTGCCATCCCGCGAATTTCACCACCCCGTCGGCGGTAGCGTGGATGGGTGTGCCCGAGGCGGCGGCGTAGTCCACCCCCTTGTGCTGGCGCCAGCCGCCGTGCACCGGATGGCGGCGACCACCAAAGGTCGAACTGATACGGGTGAATTTGAGCGCGTTGCGCAGGAAGGCACCGCGCAGGCTGCGTCCGTCGAAGTCGTAATAACCGCCGGAGGACGATTCGGGAGCGAACCAGACGGCGTCGTACGCCTTGTTCTTGTTCAGGAACTCCAGGGCCAGCACGCGGCCGGCCCCGACTTCGCGGCCATCGTTGGAGTAGGTCTCGTAAACGATGCGGAAGCGGTCGCCCTTGCGCAGATCCTGCATGAAGTCGATCTTGCTGCTCAGGATCTCGACCATCTGGAAAGTGATGTGGTCGGGGATGCCGGCGGCATCGGTGGCGCCGAACAGGGAGCTATTGATTTCGCCTTCGGCCACGCGAATTTGCGTGTCGGCAACCTGTTCCTTCTCGGCAGCGACGAAGCCGCCTTCGCCATCGGGGGTCACTTCCAGCCAGCGGCTGAGATAGCGGCCTTCATCGCGAGTGCCCGGCGTGTGATCGTAGCGCAGCGATACCAGCTTCCCTTCGTGGTCGAGGGCGGCGCGGATGATTCGACCCGGGTAAAGCTTGTAGATGGAGCGCGCGGAAGTTTCCTGCACCAGGAAAGCCTGTAGGCCACGCTCATTGATGTGCAGGCGTTGGAGCAAGGCGGCCAGGGTGTCGCCGCGCTGAATGACGGTTTCGCTGATGAAGG
>JAJUGH010000040.1 GCA_029268265.1 Alcaligenaceae bacterium
GACGGCAACGACGACGACCCCTGCAATGACGGCAGCTTTGTTCATGATGATCCCGGTTCAGCCGGCACTCCGGCCGGCTGGAAGATTGGAGAAAAGGTTGGAAAGTCCCTGCGCCCATGCCAGCCCGGCCGAAGCGTCTGCCGCGGGCCGATACTCGTAGCCCACGTGGCCGCGATAGCCGTATTCATGCAATCGGGTGAAGGCCTGCGCGATGCCGTCCTGGTCGGCGCGCGGCTCGTGTCTCTGGGGGCTACCCGCCACCTGCACATAGCGCAGCCACGGTAAGGCGCGCTCAAGCTCGGCTGGCAGATCAAGGCCCTGGCGTACCACATGATAGAAGTCGAACTGCATGCCCACCGAGTCAATTGCCATGGACTGCAGAATATCGGCCACTCGACCCGGCTCGCTATAGAAGTATCCCGGCACATCGAAGGTATTGAGCGCTTCCAGTTGCAGGCGCAGGCCTGGGTACGCCGCAGCGGCCCAGGACAGGTTATCAAGTAATGCTGAACGGCCGGCTTCGTGCTCTGAAGGCGCCACTGCCCCTGCCATGACGTGAATGGCGGGGCACCCTGTGGCTTCGCACACCCGCGCGGCACGCTGCAGATCGCGTCGGAAGTCTGCGCCCTGACCGGGCACCGCGGCACGGCCCCACCGGGCGGCCTCGGTATCCACCGGTGTATTGATCAGCGCCAGCTGCAAGCCGTTTTCTTGCAACTGCTGCGCATACCACTCGGGCTCCTGGTCGTACGGAAAGAGGATCTCCACCGCTTTGAAGCCATCGAGCCGCGCCGCTACAAAGCGTTCTTCCAGCGGCAGGCTGCCGTATAGCAGTGTCAGGTTGGCGGTAGGAATCATGCCGGCGCCCGTGACCGCCACGCTATTCGGCATCGGGCTGGCGCGCCGGCTCTGCCTTCGCAAAGGCCTCAAGCGCAGAGCAGGCTTCCACGATCCGCAGCACGGTGGGCATTTCGCTCAGGTCGCAATCGAAGCGTCGCGCATTGAAAACCTGAGGAACGAGCAGGACGTCGGCCATTGATACCTGATCGCCATGACAGTAGCGGCCGGTAGCGGGATTGCCGGCAAGCATCGCTTCAATACTGCGAAGCCCGACGTTAATCCAGTGCCGATACCAGGCGTCCTTGGTCGCATCATCGGCGCCAAGCTCATGCTTCAGGTGCTTGAGTACGCGCAGGTTATTCAGCGGATGGATATCGCAGGCGATCGCTTGGGCAATGGACCGAACTCGCGCCCGGCCTGCGGCGTCTTGCGGAAGCAGCGCCGGTTCCGGGTACGTCTCTTCCAGGTATTCCAATATGGCCATGGACTGACCAATGGTCACATCGCCATCCACCAGTGTGGGGATCAGTGCGGTGGGATTCAGCGCCTTGTACGAGTCGGAAAACTGCTGGCCGCCGTCTTTGAGCAGATGCACCGACACGTGCTCGTAGTCGATGCCCTTGAGATTCAGCGCGATACGTACCCGGTAGGCGGCCGAGCTGCGGAAATAGCCGTACAGCTTCATCAGGCCTCCTTCAGCTTGCGGGAGAGTTCACGTGGCAACGGGAACGAGACATTCTCCGCTGCGCCTTCGAGCGTGCGCACCGAAATGGCGCCCAGCTCCTTGAGGCGATCAATCACCTGCCTGACGAGAATGTCCGGGGCGGAAGCGCCGGCCGTCACGCCGACTCGCTGTTTACCCTGCAGCCATTCCGGCTCGATCATTTCAGGCGTGTCCACCAGATAAGCCGGTACGCCACGGCGCTCGGCGACTTCGCGCAATCGATTCGAGTTGGAGCTGTTGGCGCTGCCCACCACCAGTACGACGTCGCACTGAGGCGCCATGATTTTCACGGCATCTTGACGGTTCTGGGTGGCATAACAGATGTCGCTCTTGCGAGGCTCCACGATGTTTGGAAAGCGCTCGCGCAAGGCTTGGGCGACATGCGCCGCGTCATCGACCGACAGGGTGGTCTGCGTCACGAAGGCCAGATTGGTGGGATCACTCACCTGGAGTTGAGCGACGTCCTCGGGCGTTTCCACCAGGTACATTCCACCGTCGGCCTGCCCCAGCGTACCCTCGACTTCCGGATGCCCCTTATGCCCGATCATGATGATTTCGCGGCCGGCGGCGCGCATGCGGGCGACTTCCACGTGGACCTTGGTGACCAGCGGGCAAGTTGCGTCGAACACGCGCAGTCCACGACGGTCAGCCTCTTCCTTGACGGCCCGGGACACTCCATGGGCCGAAAAGATGACCGTGGCACCGGCAGGCGCCTCTTCGAGTTCATCGATGAAGATGGCGCCCTTGGCGCGCAGGTCGGTCACGACATAACGGTTGTGCACGATCTCGTGGCGCACATAGATGGGTGCGCCGAACAGCTCGAGCGCCCGCTCGACGATGTCGATGGCGCGATCGACGCCGGCGCAGAAACCGCGCGGCTGAGCCAGAACGACTTCGGCGCCTTCACGGACGCCGGGTGTACCGGTGCTCATCACAGAACTCCAAGCAAGGAAACTTCCACCCTCAGGTCGATGCCGGCCAGCGGATGGTTGAAATCAAACAAGGCGCGCTCGTCGTCGTACTCCTTGAGCACGCCGGAATAACGCCCGCCGTTGGGCGCGGTGAACTCGATAATTTCACCCGGCACGAAATCATTGGCGGCGGCCTCTGCGTCGATCATGCTGCGTGATACCCACTGCAGCAGCTCCGGGTTGCGATCACCATAAGCCTGGGCGGCCGAAACTTCAAACGTGAAGCGCTCACCTTCTGCGCGCCCGACCAGCGCTTCTTCAAGCCCCGGCGCCCATTGCCCCATACCCATTTGCAGCGTGCCCGGGCGCCCGCTGAACGTATCGGCAAAAACGGAACCGGCGGCCGGTCCACTGGCCAGCTCGATGCGGTAATGCAGGGTGAGGTAGGAGTCAGGACGGACAAAAGCGTTCACTGAATCGGAAGAAGAAGTCAAAGTCTGCCACCGTATGGGTTTGAAGAATCGTCCTATTTTAGAGCCAATATGACCACACACCTAACCAGCCGCCCCACTTCCGCCACGTTACCGACTGGGCATGCGGCCATTGCAGGCAAGGCCGGACCTCAGGGGGATGACGTCCATGTGCCCGGGCCGGAATCCGATGCGCATGATGCGCACATACCCAGGCCCACGCTCCCGCACACCGCCGAGCGGCCACGGGAGCGATTGCTGGCCCATGGCCCTGAAGTTCTGACTTCCGCCGAATTGCTGGCCATCATCCTGCGCACCGGCATCCCCGGTTGTGACGTGGTGGCACTCAGTCACCGCCTCATCAGCCAGTGCGGGGGTCTGCGGGGTCTGTTGTCGGCCGACACGGCCACCCTGATGGCCATGCCCGGTCTGGGCCGCGCCAAAGCCTGCCAGATCCAGGCCATCAGCGAACTGGGCAGGCGAGCACTCGAAGAAGAACTGCGCGTGGGCGAGACCCTTGACCAGCCGGGCCGCGTGAAGCGCTATTGCATCGCACGCCTGGGGCACCTGGAAATCGAGCACTGCATCGCGCTGTTCCTGGACACCCGATTCCGGCTCGTGGCCTGCGAGGAAGTCTCTCGGGGCACGCTAAGCCAGGCTTCGGTTTATCCCCGCGAGGTGGTCAAGGCCGCGCTGCGCCACCACGCCGCGGCACTGATCCTGGCGCATAATCACCCGTCCGGCGTGGCTGAAGCCAGCGAAGCCGATCTATCGCTGACGCGTCACTTGCGCAAGGCCCTGGCACTGGTGGATGTGCGGCTACTCGATCACCTGATCATCACGCCCAACGGAGCGACCTCGCTGGCCGAGCAGGGAGCCATGTGAAATCATTTGCGCACGCTTCGCCCACACGATAAAATGCCGAGTTACCCACGGATACGTGGCTGCCGATATCATTCAATACATCTGGCGGCTGGCGACCCAACTCATCCACGACAGGAACCGACATGAAAGAAGGCATCCACCCCGAATACCGCGAAGTGGTGTTTCTGGACCAGCAAACCGGCTCGAAATTTATTTCGCGCTCCACGGTTAACACACGCGAAACCATCGAGCACGAAGGCAAGACCTACCCGCTCTTCAAGTGCGACGTGACGTCCGAATCCCACCCCTTCTACACGGGTGCCCAGACTCGCATCGTCGAAACCGGCCGCGTCGAAAAATTCCGCGCACGTTTCGCCAGCACGATGGGCAAGCGCAGCGCTTCGTAAGAATCGCGAGCGTCGTTCGCTCAAGGCAGCCTGCGGGCTGCCTTTTTTCTTTGCCGGCCTGCCTATAATGAGTGGCCGCCGCACTCCCCGCCACCAATAGAAGCAACACAAGAAGATGGATTCGCGCTCCACACCAGCCCGCCTGACCGAGACGGCGACCGTCAAACTCTCCCGCCCGTTCCTGCTCCTGATCGGCGCGATCTACATATTGGCGGGCCTGTTCTTCCGCGATCCCTGGAAAACCGACGACGTGGTCGGGCTGGCCACCATGGTGTCAGCCCTGGCCGACCCTGACGGCTCCGCATGGCTTGCGCCGCAGATCGGCGTGCTGGCTCATGCGCAGGACGGGCCGTTGGTCACCTGGGTGGGCGCCTTCGCAATCTGGCTGTTCGGCCCGCTGTTTGAAGTCTTCATTCCGGCGCACGACGGCGCCATCATCGCCTCACGCCTTCCCAACCTGTTGTGGTTCGGCATTCTGGTGGGCTCGGTCTGGTATGGAAGCTACCTGCTTGGCCGCAGACCCGAGCCGCAGCCGCTGCAGCTGCCCTTCGGCGGTGAACCAAGCATCAACGATTACGGCCGGATGATCGCCGATGCCGCCCTGCTGCTGATTCTTGCAACGGTGGGAATCGTCTGGCGGATGCACGAGACCTCAGAGGTGCCGGCACTGATCGCCATGCAGGCACTGGCCTTCTACGCCGTCGCCCGCAGCATCGACCGGCCGCTGTCAGGATCCATTACGCTGGGCGTCGCACTGGGTGCAGCATTTCTGACCCGCGGATGGATAGGCGCGCTGCCCATCATGCTCGCCGCCCTCTTCGCCTTCCATCCTCGCGGGGCCTTGTGGCCCCGGCGCGCCTGGCTGCTGTTGAGCGCAGCCATTGCGCTGGTGATCGGCCTGGCCTGGTGGGTGCCGCTGCAGTCGATGTACCCGTACTGGGCGCAGAACTGGTGGCTCTGGAACAGCCGCTCGTTTGTACTGCCCGAGCAGGATGTGCTGCTCAGCATTCTGCGCGATCTTCCCTGGTTCCTGTGGCCCACCTGGCCCTTCGCCATTCTGGCGGTGTGGCGCTGGCGCGCCTGGCTGTCGGCTCCCCACATCTGGGTGCCGCTGATGTTCCTGGTTTGGCCACTGATCATCATGTGTTTTCTGGCAGACGTCTTCGAGCCTGAATACGCGTTGATGGCCGTTCCCGCCGCCGTGCTGGCCGCCTTCGCGCTGCCTACGCTGCGCAGAGCCATCGTGAATTCGCTGGACTGGTTCGCGGTGATGTGCTTTTCGCTCACCGCCGCCACCGTCTGGTTAGGCTGGTTCGCACTGCAAACCGGCTTCCCTGCGCAGATCCACCACAACATCACCCGCCTCACGCGCGGTTACGACATCTACGTATCGTGGCCTGCCGTCATCATCGCCTTGCTGGGCACGCTCGCATGGGTCGGGCTGGTGCGCTGGCGCCTGCACAACAAGCCTGCCGCGCTGTGGCGGGGAACGGTGCTGTCGGCCGGGGGCCTCATCACCACCTGGCTGCTGCTTGTCACCCTATGGATGCCCGTCCTGGACTACGCGCGTAGTTATCGCCAGGTTTCCGGCGAGCTGGCCGCAGCTCTGCAACAGCATGTGCAGCCGGGGGAATGCGTCCGTGCTCTGGGCGTGGGCATCGGGCAGCGCGCGTCATTCCTGGTGTTCGAACATATCGATTTCAGCTACGACTCGCGCTGCACCCTCATACTGCAACAGACCTCCGAGGACGCCATACGTGATGGCCGCGCGCCCTTCTCCGAGGCGGATGTGCTGTGGCAGGGCCGCCGCCCGGCGGACCGCGATGAAATGTTCAGACTGCTTCGAGTGAACCGCTGATGCTTCCTGGCGCCACGCCGAACACCGGCCTGGGCGCCGGGATGAAAGACATAGCCCGACAGGCCTGGCCGGTCCTGGTGGCCTCATGGGCGGGTGTGGCCTTCGGCCTCATCGACACCGCCATGGGCGGCCACGCCAGTGCGCTGGACCTGCAAGTCATGGCCCTGGCCACGTCCATCTACGTTACGGTGTTCGTGGGGCTCATGGGCGTGATTCATGCGCTCATCCCGATCCTCGCCCAGCACTATGGCGGCGGGCGTCATGCAGAGGTGGGCCGCCTTTGGGGCCAGGGGCTCTGGCTCGCTATCGGCTTATGCGTGGTGGGCGCCGTTTTCCTGCTGCTGCCTGACCTATGGCTGAGTGTGACGGGCGGCCTTGAGCCTGAAGTGCGCAGCGGCGTGACTACTTACCTGCGGGCCCTGGTGCTGGCATTGCCGGCGGCCCTCGCGTTTCGGACCATTTATGCCTTCGCCACCGCCGTCTCCCGGCCTCGAACGGTCATGATCATCAACGTGGGCAGCCTGGCATTCAAGCTGTTTTTCAACTGGGTATTCATGTTCGGCAAGCTGGGGGCGCCGGCCATGGGCGCCGCGGGTGCCGGCCTGTCCACCGCAGTGGTCTCCTGGCTCATGCTTGCAGCCGGCATCTGGTCAGTGACGCATGATCCCTGGTATCGCCGCTTCCAACCCAGACTTGGCCGGCCGAACTGGCGCGACCAGGCGGAATTGCTACGGCTGGGCATCCCGATGGGCGGCTCGTATCTGATCGAGGTATGCGCCTTCACGTTCATGGCGCTGCTTGCGGCCCGCGATGGAATGTTCGTGACGGGCGCACATCAGATCATGGCGAATCTGGCCGCCTTGTGCTACATGATCCCCATGGCGCTGGGCGTGGCCACCGCTTCGCTCACTGCCCAGGCGATCGGCGCAAGCAACCTCACGCTTGCCCGCCTGAACGGCCGCGCAGGCGTGTGGCTGGTCGTGGGCGCAGCACTCACCACTGCGCTGGCCATTGTCCTGGGCCGCGATGCGATCCTGGCTCTCTACACCGACGATCCGCAGGTGGCGGCGGCTGCGGCAATGTTGCTCATGCTGCTGCCTTTCTTCCACGTGACCGACGCGCTGCAGTGCATTGCCTGCTATCTTTTGCGCGCGTATAAGGTCGCGGTGGCTCCGCTGCTCATGCAGATCGTGGCGCTCACGGGCGTGGGTCTGCTCGGAGGGTGGTGGCTGGGCTTCGGGCCCGGCCAGTTCATCCTGGCCGGGCCCATCCATCACTTCATTCCCGGAGCGCCGGTGGGGACGACGACCCTATGGATCATGGCGTCGGTCGGGCTGTTGCTGTCGGCCTCGCTGCTGTTCGTCTGGTATGGGCACGTCGTACGCCGATACGCCCGCAACGCGGGCGCAGCATAAGGGGCTCAGGCCGCCGGAGTCTCCACGGCGTCCGTAGCCACCGGACTGATGGCGTCGGAAACCACCATGGCTTCTTCGGAATCCGCCCTCACCGCATCGCCCGCAGGCTCGGCCACGTACATGTAATCACGCCGCCAGGGATAGGCACTCTGGGCAGGCTCGGAGAGCTCATCCCCATGCCAGCCCGCGCGGTGTTGCGCCAGCACCTGATGCAGTGCAATCCAGCCATGCTCGAAACCCATGGCGCAGCCGGCCAGATACATACGGTAGGCGCGCAGGGACCGTTCGCCGTTCTCGCCGGACAGGGTCGCGCGCGCCGCGTCGAGCTGGGATTCCAGGCTGTCACTCCACGCCCACAGGGTGCGGGCATAATGCGGGCGCAGGTTCTCGGTATCCAGGTCTTCGAGCCCGCCTTCCGTCATGGTATTGAGAACATTGCTGATGTGGGTGAGTTCACCACCGGGGAAAATGTATTTGTCGATGAACTCACCCATGCCGGCGCCCAGCTTGGTGTTGTCGACACCGCCGGCCGTAATGCCGTGGTTCATGATGAGCCCGCCGGGACGCAGCAGCCGGCGCAACTTCGAAAAGTACGGAACCAGTTGCGCGCGCCCCACGTGCTCGAACATCCCTACCGAAGCGATCTTGTCGTAAGGCTTGCTTTCATCTAGGTTGCGGTAATCGAGCAGTTCCATGCGCACCCGCCCGCCCAATCCCTTTTCTTCGATCAGGCGGTTCACATAGGCGTGCTGATTCCTGGAAAGCGTGATGCCCGTTGCGTCGACACCATAGTGTTCGGCCGCCCAGAGCAACAGACCGCCCCACCCGGCACCGATGTCGAGAAAGCGCTCGCCTTCGCGCAAACGGAGCTTGCGGCAGATGTGATCCAGCTTCGCTTCCTGTGCCTGCGCCAACGTCATGTCTTCTTCGCGGAAGTACGCGCAGGAATACACGCGCCGCGGATCCAGCCACAAGGCGTAGAAGTCATCGGACAGGTCGTAATGAAACTGGATCTGCTTCGCATCACGCTCGAGCGTGTGGCGCCATACCGATACCAGGCGATGAATCAGCGTGGTGAACATGCCGGCTCTCGCGGCATCGACAGGAGACTGCGGCAAAATGGCGGCTGCGGCTCGCATGAGGTCACGCATTGATCCCTCGACCTCGAACTTGCCTTCGACATAGTCTTCGCCCAGCGTGCCCACCTGCCCCGCGGCGAGATGAGCCAGCGTGCTGGTCTCATGGATGGTGAGATGTACGGCGGCGTCGTTCGCGCCTACAGAGTTGCCATCGGGTAGTGTGATACGCACCGGCACGGGAAGTGTGGCCAACTTGCTTTCCACTGCAGACAAGATCGAACTCAAAGCAGCCTCCTGGGATCAGTCGAAATTAGCGCGTCTATGATACCTTCCATGTCTGAAAGAATTCTTGCTTTCCGTAACTGAGGGGCTTCCGGCTGCGTCGCGCCCTCACCGTGGCGTCCGCGCCTCGCTGCAAGGCCCACCCGCCTTGATTCAGCGCCCCGATTCGTTGTAGAATCGCTGTCTTTACACAGATTTCAACAAGGGGTGAACCATGGCACGCGTATGCCAAGTTACCGGCAAGGGCCCGATGGTGGGCAACCACGTATCGCACGCTAACAACAAGACCAAGCGTCGCTTCCTTCCCAACCTGCAATCGCGCCGCTTCTGGGTCGAGAGCGAAAACCGCTGGGTTCGCCTGCGTGTGTCGGCCCACGGCCTGCGCACCATCGACAAGCGGGGTATCGACGTCGTCCTGGCCGAAATGCGCGCCCGCGGCGAAGTGGCTTAAGTCACGCGCCTCATAACAGGAGTTCATCATGGCAAAAGGCATCCGCGAAAAGATCAAGCTGGAATCTACCGCCGGCACGGGTCACTTCTACACCACGACGAAGAACAAGCGCAACATGCCCGAGAAGATGCTGATCAAGAAGTTTGATCCCGTCGCTCGCAAGCACGTCGACTACAAGGAAACCAAGCTGAAATAAGCTTGATGCGCCACGTTGGCGGTGGTCGGGGGTACGCCCCACCCGTCTGCCGCGTCCGTCGCGCCACATGTTTCCCAACCCCGCTTCGGCGGGGTTTTCTTTTTCTGCTCCCGCCTGCAAGGCCTGTCTGGGCCAGCCCTTATAATGGCAGGTTTGCGCAACCTTCTGAAACGCACGCACATGCTGGAATACCGTCCCACCGAGGTCGAAAGGCAAGCCCAGAGCGATTGGGCCGCCCGTGACGTCTATCGTGTCACCGAGAACGCCGTCAACCCAGACGGCTCGCCCAAGCCCAAGTTCTATGCCTGCTCCATGCTGCCCTATCCCAGCGGCAAGCTGCACATGGGCCACGTGCGCAACTACACGATCAACGACATGATGACGCGCCAGCTGCGTATGCGCGGCTACAACGTACTCATGCCCATGGGGTGGGATGCCTTCGGCATGCCGGCCGAAAATGCCGCCATCAAATCCGGCGTGCCGCCTGCCAAGTGGACGTACGACAACATTGCGTACATGAAGCAGCAGATGAAGGCCATGGGGCTCGCGATCGACTGGTCGCGCGAAATGTGTGCCTGCGATCCGCAGTATTACAAGTGGAACCAGTGGCTCTTCCTGAAGATGCTGGAAAAAGGCATTGCGTACCGCAAGACGCAGGTGGTGAACTGGGACCCGGTCGATCAGACGGTGCTCGCCAATGAGCAGGTCGTGGACGGCCGCGGCTGGCGTTCCGGCGCGCTGGTGGAAAAGCGCGAGATCCCCGGCTACTACCTTCGGATCACCGATTACGCTGAAGAACTGCTCGAGCAGGTACAGAACGGCCTGGAGGGCTGGCCCGAGCGCGTTCGCGTCATGCAGGAACACTGGATCGGCAAGAGCGAAGGCGTACGCTTCGCCTTCACGCACGACATCCGCGATGAAAACGGCTCGCTGATTCAGGATGGGCGCATGTACGTGTTCACAACGCGTGCGGATACGATCATGGGCGTGACCTTCTGCGCGGTGGCGCCCGAGCATCCCCTGGCTACCCATGCTGCCCGCAATCGTCCCGAGCTTGCCGCCTTCATCGAGCAATGCAAGCAAGGCGGCACCACCGAAGCCGAGATGGCCACGCGCGAGAAGGAAGGCCTGCCCACCGGTCTCACCGTCACGCATCCACTGACGGGTGAGCCGGTCGAGGTCTGGGTCGGCAACTATGTGCTCATGAGCTATGGCGACGGCGCCGTCATGGGCGTACCCGGCCATGACGAGCGCGATTTTGCCTTCGCCAAGAAGTACGACCTGCCCATCCGGCAGGTGATCGGCATCGAAGGCAAGACCTACTCCACTGATGCCTGGCAGGAATGGTATGCCGACAAGCTCGCCGGCCGCACGGTGAACTCCGGCAAGTACGACGGACTGACCACAGCGGACGCAGTATCCGCCGTCGCGGCGGACCTGGTCGAGATGGGCCTGGGCGAGAAACAGACAACCTGGCGCCTGCGCGACTGGGGTATCTCGCGCCAACGCTATTGGGGCACGCCCATCCCCATCATTCACTGCCCGGATTGCGGCCCGGTTCCGGTCCCGGAGTCCGACCTGCCCGTCGTCCTGCCCGAAGATCTCGTACCCGATGGCAGCGGCAATCCGTTGGCCAAGCACGAGGGCTTCCTGTCCTGCAGCTGCCCCAAATGCGGCAGCGCAGCCCGGCGCGAAACCGACACCATGGATACCTTTGTGGATTCGTCCTGGTATTTCATGCGCTATGCGTCGGCCGGCAATGACAAGGCCATGGTCGACGAGCGCAACGATTACTGGATGCCCATGGACCAGTACATCGGCGGCATCGAGCACGCAGTGATGCACCTACTGTATGCGCGCTTCTGGACCAAGGTCATGCGCGATCTGGGGCTCGTCAAGTTCGACGAGCCGTTCACTCGCCTGCTGTGCCAGGGCATGGTGCTGAACCATATCTACTTCCGCAAAACGCCCCAGGGCGGCGTGGAGTATTTCTGGCCGGAACAGGTTGAAGACATCCACGACGCGAAGGGCGCAATCATTGGTGCCCGTCTGAAGTCCGACGGCTCCGAAGTTCAGTACGGCGGCATCGGCACCATGTCGAAGTCCAAGAACAACGGCGTGGATCCGCAATCGCTCATCGACACCATGGGCGCCGATACGGCACGCCTGTTTGTGATGTTTGCCAGCCCGCCGGAACAGACGCTGGAGTGGTCCGAGTCCGGCGTGGAAGGCGCACACCGCTTCCTGCGCCGCGTGTGGTCGTTCGCCCAGCAGCATGGCGCAACCATCGCGCAAGGCATCCGCTCGGGCGCGGCTGACTGGACTACCATTGACGAAGACTCCCGCCGCCTGCGCCGCGAGGTGCACGGCGTGCTAAAACAGATCGATTACGACTACCAGCGCATCCACTACAACACCGTGGTGTCCAGCTGCATGAAGATGCTCAATACGCTGGAAGGCGCCAAGCTGCCTGATACCGAGATCGCCGCCAAGGCGCTGGCCGATACGGTCTCCATCCTGCTGCGCGCGCTCTACCCGGTGGTACCGCACATGACCTGGCAGCTCTGGCGCGACCTCGGCTATGCCGAGACCTACGGCGACCTGCTGGACGCTCCATGGCCGCAGGTGGACGAAGCCGCGCTCGTTGCCGATGAAATCGAGCTGGTGCTGCAGGTCAACGGCAAGCTGCGCGGTTCCGTGGTGGTGCCGAATGGCGCTGCCAAGGAAGATATCGAGCAGACCGCGTTGGCCCATGAAGCCGTCACCCGCTTCCTGGAAGGCCGTCCCGCCAAGCGCGTCATTGTGGTGCCGGGTAAACTCGTGAACGTCGTCGGATAACCTTCGGGCATGGCCATGACCTCCTTTCTCCGTACAGAGTCCAGCGGTGTCATGCGCCGCCTCGCCTTCTTCGTCCTGCTTGCCGCCTGCCTGATGCTGGCGGCTTGCGGGTTCCGGATGAAGGGCGCAACCCCCTTGCCGATCGACACCCTCTACACCAACATCGCCCAGAACTCGCCGTTCGGGGCGGCGATGCGCCGTGCCATTCGGGCGGCCTCGCCCAATACCCAGTTCGTGGCCGAGCGCGACCAGGCGGACGCCAGCCTCATACAGATTGCCAATCAGCGCAATCTGCGCGAGCTGTCCATCGACGCCGACGGCCGTGTCGAAGAATACGAACTCACGATCCAGTTTGCCTTCCAGGTGCTGGACTCTGCCGGCCGCGTGATTCTGCCGCCCACCACGCTGCGGGCCACGCGCGAGATTCCCTACGATGACACGGTGGTGCAGGCCAAGCAGAGCGAAATCTCCACGGTCTTCGAGCAGATGCAGCAATCCCTGGTCGACCGCGTCGTGCGCCACCTCACGGCGCCGGAAGTCATCGAGGCCTTCGCCAACGCCAAGAACCTTCCCGTGCCGGAAGATGGCGTACCGGACGTACCACCGGTCCAGGAAGACGCCGGTGCTCTCGACCCGAACATGTGGGGGGCACCTACGCCGGACCTGAATACCGGCATGCCATAGGGCTCCATGGCACGCCGCCTCGATCCCGACAGCCTGTTGCGGCAGCTGCAGCAGGCCTCCACACCGCTCGCCCCGCTCTACATCATCGCGGGCGATGAAAGCCTGCTGGTCATTGAAGCGACCGATGCCCTGCGTGCGGCGGCCGTGGCCCGAGGACACACCGAGCGAACCCGGCTCATTCTGGACGCCCGCAGCGACTGGACCGCGGTTACCGGCGCGACCCAGAACGTGTCGTTGTTTGGTGACCGCAAACTGCTGGAGCTCGCTCTTCCGTCTGGCAAACCGGGCAAAACCGGCGGCGAAACGCTGGAGGCGCTGGCCGCCCGCGTGCGCAACGGCGAGCTGGTCGATGTGGTGGTGACTTTAACCCTGCCCCGGCTCGACCGCGCCACCCGTTCAGCCAAGTGGGCAGCCGCCCTGCTTGACGCCGGTACGCTTGTGGAAGTGCCGTCCATCGAGCGCAATGCGTTGCCCCGCTGGATCGGGCAGCGGCTCGCCCGTCAGGGACAGGAACTCGATCCCGATACGCTGAGTTGGATGGCGGAAAAGGTGGAAGGCAATCTGCTGGCCGCCTTCCAGGAGATCCAGAAGCTCGGCCTACTGTATCCCCCGGGGCGCCTCGAGGGCGACGACGTGCGCCGCGCCGTACTGGACGTGGCGCGATATGATGTATTCGACCTCCGTGATGCCATGCTTTCCGGCGAGACATCCCGGGCGCTGACCATCCTGCAGGCCTTGCGAGGCGAAGGCGAAGCGCTGCCTCTGATCCTGTGGGCGGTTGGCGATGAAATACGGCTGCTTGCCCGTCTGGCCAAGCTGCAGGCCGGCCGGGGTGACCTGGGTGCCGAAATGCGTCGCAGTCGGGTCTTCGGGCCGCGCGAACAAGGGTTGCGACGAACCCTCGCCCGCGTACCGGCCACCACCTGGCCGGAAGCGCTGCGGCATGCGCACGATATCGACCGGCTGGTAAAAGGGCTGAAGGTTCCGGGCCGCATGGACGACCCCTGGGAGGAACTGGCCCGGTTGCTGCTAAGAATTACTGTGGAAAGAAAGTCATGACCAAACTCGACACGCAAGTCGACGTACAGGCGTCGATGCAGGCATTCGGCAAGCGGGCGCGTAACGCCGCGCGCACCATGCGCAACGCGCCGGATAGCGCAAAGGCCGCCGCCCTGCGCGCCATGGCCGAGCTGATCGAAACAAACGGCGCCCAACTCAAGCAGCAGAATGCGCTGGACCTCGACGCTGCACGGCGCAACGGCCTGGACAGCGCCATGCTTGACCGGCTGACACTGAGCGACAAGGCACTGGCCGGCATGGCCACCGGCCTCAGGCAGATCGCTGCGATGCCCGACCCGGTTGGCGCAGTCGGGCCGACGTCGGTACGCCCCAACGGCATGCGCGTGGCCCAGATGCGCGTGCCGCTGGGTGTGATCGGCATCATCTATGAATCGCGCCCCAACGTCACCATCGACGCCGCGGCACTGTGCCTGAAGTCCGGCAATGCCACCATATTGCGA
>JAJUGH010000041.1 GCA_029268265.1 Alcaligenaceae bacterium
AGCGCAGGAACTGATAGCGCTCGCCGTTGCGGCCGTATTCGATCTCCACGTTACGGGCGAAGGCATCGGGCGTACCGAAGACATCAACAATGACCGAGTGGTCGATCACCAGCTCCACGGGGGCCAACGGGTTGATGCGGGCCGGGTCGCCACCCAACTGCTGCATGGCCTCGCGCATGGCAGCCAGATCGACTACAGCCGGCACCCCGGTGAAATCCTGCAGCAGCACGCGCGCCGGCGTGAACGAAATCTCGCGGCTGGCCGCTGCGGAGGGGTCCCACCCCGCCAACGCCTCGATATCGCCGGCCGTGATGTCGGTGCCGTTTTCCGTGCGCAAAAGATTCTCGAGCAGAATCTTCAGGCTGTAGGGCAGAGAGGAGACGTCAAAGCCGGCATTGGCCACCGCCTTCAGGCGATAGATCTCATACTGCTTGCCGTCTACGTCCAGCGTGCCTCGTGCATTGAAAGTGTCGGTACTCCGCATGGTGCCTACTCCTTTTCTTTGAAAGACCAATTCCTCACTGCCGTGAACCACTGTATCACGCGCTTCCGTTCGTCTCCGGCCCGCCGCCTTGGGTGTGTACCCGCCGTTCAGGCTCGACCGAGGAGACGCCATCGATGCATTGCAATGCCTGCATCCGCTGCTCGTCGAGCGTGCCCACGATCACGCCGATGGCCTGCAATTCCCGTTCGACCGCCATGCCCACGTCGCGACATTCCGCCACCACGCTGGGGTAGCGATCATGCCAATCGTCGGCCACCAGTACGGTCAGTCTGATTCGCTGCATGGTTGCGTCCTCCGCTCAACTGCCCGGCCCGGCCGGACTGCCGGCATCCGCCGGCGCCTGCACCAGCCCGGCACCAACGTCACGTGGCGGCAAGGGAAGCTGTCTGGCGTCGCGGGCAAGCCGCTCTCCCAGCCGGGCGCCCCGTGCGTCGGGGTCGGCTTCGGCATACAGGGCGGCCACCCCAGCCACGAAAGGGGTTGCCATGCTCGTGCCGCTGATCGAACGATAGCGCTCCGGCATCGGCCATGAAGACGGAACGTCGACGCCGGGGCCGGCCACGTTCACCTCGCCCCCCTGCCCCTGGAGACCTCCGCATGAAAAAGGGGCGACGTCCATGGCGGCATCGACAGCCGCCACCGCGAGGATGGACGGGCAGTTTGCGGGATGCCCCACGGGGGCGATATGGTCGGGCCGGCGGCTCTCATTGCCCGCCGCGGCGATGATGAGGGTGCCGGCCTCCAGAGCCCGACGCGCCACCGTCTCGAACACTTTCGAGTACGCGTCCCCGGGCTGGGCGGCGCTACCCAGCGATAACGACACGATGTGGCATCCATTGCGGATGGCCCAGTCGATGCCTTCCAGCACATTGCCGTCGGCACCGCCGCCGCTGTCGCTCAATACCTTTCCAATGAAGAGTTCAGCTTCACTGGCGACGCCATACCGCCCGACCCCTTCGGGGTCTCGTGGGCCCGCTGCAATTCCGGCGCAATGGGTGCCATGCCCATTGGCGTCCTGCGCCGCCTCGCCTCTGATGAATGACTTGGCCGTAATGGGACGGTCTTTGAAATCAGGATGATTCAGATCCAGACCCGTATCCAGAATGGCGATGCGCACCCCCTTGCCTGTATACGGCGAGAGGTCGGCGCCGACGGCCCGCACCCCCCACGCGGCGGAAGCTTCAGCCGCCCCCTCGAAGGCCTGTACCCTACGCTCCGGCTCGATGGCCAGGATGACGCCGTCGTTTTCCGTGGACGCCGTCGTAAGACTCGGCGCCGCTGATGGCCGGCAGCGCAGCAGCGCCACGCCGATCTGGTCGAACACCCAGGCGCAGTTTTCGTCTTCCGCCTGCGCGTCAACATCATCGTCTTCGCCTGCCGACCGCAGCTCCGTGTCCGTACTGCGCACGATGCGGGCGTGGGCGAGCTGCTCCAGTCGTCGACTCGCTGCTTCCACCTTGTCTTGCGCAAACAAGACAAGATAGCGACCCGTGGTATCGGATGGCGGCATATCGGCTCCGGGTTATTCAGAGACACCAACGTAAAGCATGCACCAGGTGCCGCCATCCGGCAATGGGCTTGCGGGAAACCTGGCCGAGCGGCATATGACGTGCTGGCACGGAAGGCCAAGCACCGCAAAGGAGACCACCATGGCAGACACCGTCAGCGACTTCCTGCTCAAGCGCCTGCACGCCTGGGGTGTGCGACACATCTACGGTTATCCCGGAGACGGCATCAACGGCATCATGGGTGCACTGGGGCGGGCGCAAGATAACGGGCTGGACCTGACGTTCGTTCAATCCCGCCACGAGGAACTCTCGGCCTTCATGGCTTGCGGTCATGCAAAATTCACCGGCGAAGTCGGCGTCTGCCTGGCTACCTCCGGACCGGGTGCCATCCATCTGCTTAACGGTCTGTACGACGCCAAGCTGGATCACCAACCGGTCGTCGCCATCGTGGGCCAGCAGGCGCGCGCCGCCCTGGGCGGAGACTATCAGCAGGAGGTGGATCTGCTGAGCCTGTTCAAGGACGTGGCTCACGAATTCGTACACATGGCCACCACGCCCGAGCAGGTACGCCATCTGGTGGACCGCGCCATACGCATTGCGCGCGACCAGCGCACCGTCACCTGCATCATTCTTCCCAATGACTTGCAGGACCTGGATGCGGTCGAGGCGCCGCCGCACAAGCATGGAACGGTACACAGTGGAATCGATAAACCGGCCATGCATGTCGCGCCGCCCGATGAGGAGCTACGCAAGGCCGCTGAAATCCTGAACGCAGGCGAGAAGGTGGCCATGCTGGTCGGCGCCGGGGCCCTGCATGCTACCGACGAGATCATCGCCGTGGCCGAGCGCCTGGGAGCCGGCGTGGCCAAGGCGCTGCTGGGCAAAGCAGCCGTACCGGACGACCTGCCTTACGTGACCGGTTCGATCGGCCTGCTGGGTACCAAGCCCAGTTGGGAACTGATGAAGGATTGCGACACGCTGCTGATGGTGGGCTCGAGCTTTCCGTATTCCGAGTTCCTGCCGCAGGAAGGCCAGGCACGCGGTGTTCAGATCGACATTGACGGGCGCAAACTGAATTTGCGTTATCCCATGGAGCTGGGGCTGGTGGGCGATGCCCGAGAGACCTTGCGGGCGCTGTTGCCTCTGCTGGTGCCACGCCAGAGCGACCGCTGGCGCAAGACGGTGGAAAAGAACACCAAGCAGTGGTGGGAAATCCTGGAAGCGCGCGCGATGAGCGAAGCCGATCCGGTCAACCCACAGCGGGTGTTCTGGGAGCTCTCGCCGCGTCTCCCGGAGGACTGCATCATCACCTGCGACTCCGGCTCGGCGGCGAACTGGTATGCACGCGACCTGAAGTTTCGCCGCGGCATGATGGGCTCGCTTTCGGGCGGCCTGGCCACCATGGGTCCAGCCGTGCCTTATGCCATCGCGGCGAAGTTCGCCCATCCGGACAGGCCTGTCGTGGCACTGGTGGGGGACGGCGCCATGCAGATGAACGGCATCAACGGCCTGATCACCATCGCGAAATACTGGCGTGAATGGCGGAATCCCCGCCTTGCCATCATGGTGCTCAACAACGGCGACCTGAACCAGGTGACCTGGGAGCAGCGCGCCATGCAGGGCGACCCGAAATACGAGGCATCCCAGGTGTTGCCCAACTTCCCGTATGCCGCCTTTGCGCGCATGCTCGGGCTGGAAGGCATACGCGTGGAGCGGCCTGAGGAGCTTGCATCGGCATGGGACACGGCCTTGCGGTCGAACACGCCGGTGTTGCTGGAAGTGCTGACGGACCCGAACGTGCCGCCGCTGCCCCCGCACATCACGCGTGAACAGGCGATGGCGTATCTATCGGCGTTGTGGAATCGGGATCCCGACTCCCTGGCCGTGGTGAAGAACTCCGCCCGGCAATGGTGGGACAGCGTGGCGCCGGGCAAGGAAAGGAAGCGCAGCTGAGAGGAAGGGCTTGGTGCGAAACCGCCGGCGCCGGGCTTCAGACCGTAGGGTCCAAAGCGCCAAGCCTAAGTCTAAGCCCGGCCACTTGGCCGCGAACCTTCCGCGGCCAGGCCGTGTCTGCGCGCCGGCCGGTCGGCCGGCGCGCCGTTCATTACTCCGCCGGAGCGTCGACCACCTGCCTGAGCGCGCCGGCGTCCGCGGGCGACTCCTTGTAGGGGTCCAGCACACGGTCGCCCTTGGTATCCTTCACGCGGGTTACCAGGCCGATACGGTTCATCAACTCGATGAAGGGGCGCGGATCCAGCTCTTCGACGTTGGCCATCTGGCGCACATCCCACACACCGTCCGCAATCAACATGGCCGCTGCCACTGCTGGTACACCAGCCGTGTAAGAAATGGCTTGGCTGCCCACTTCCTTGTAGCTCTCTTCGTGATCGCACACGTTGTAGACGAGAACCTCGGTAGGCTTGCCGTCCTTCCTGCCCTTCACCAGGTCGCCAATGCAGGTCTTGCCGGTGTAGGTGGCCGCCAGCGAAGCGGGATCGGGCAACACGGCCTTCACCACCTTCAGCGGCACGACTTCCAACCCTTCAGCCGTCTTCACCGGTTGTTCCGAAAGCAGTCCAAGGTTGTTCAGCACATTGAACACATTGATGTAGTGTTCACCGAAGCCCATCCAGAACCGGATGTTGGGCACATTGAGATTTTTCGACATGGAATGCAGCTCATCATGCCCGGTCAGATAGGCCGTGCGGGTGCCTACCACGGGGAGCTCCCAGTCCTTCTTGTGCTCGAACATCTTGTTCGCCTTCCACTTGCCGTCTTCCCATGACCAGACGGTGGAGGTGAACTCGCGAAAGTTGATCTCCGGGTCGAAGTTCGTGGCGAAGTAGCGGCCGTGGCTGCCCGCGTTGATGTCGATGATGTCGATGGAGTCGACCTCGTCGAAGTAAGCGTCAACCGCGAAGCGGCCATAGGCGTTCACCACACCGGGGTCGAAACCCACGCCCAGGATGGCCGTGACACCGGCCTTGCGGCAGGCATCGAGCCGCTTCCACTCATAGTTTCCGTACCAGGGCGGCGTCTCGCACACCTTGGAGGGATCTTCATGAATGGCGGTGTCGAGATAGGCGGCGCCGGTCTCGATGCAGGCCTGCAGCACCGACATGTTCAAAAAGGGCGAGCCCAGGTTGAGCACGATCTGGCTGTTGGTGGAACGGATCAGTGCCTTGGTGGCTTCGATGTCCAAGGCATCGAGCTGGTGTGCCTTCAACAGGCCGGGACCACGCTGACTGTCCTTTTCCTTGATGGAAGCGATGATGGCTTCGCACTTGGAGAGCGTGCGGGAAGCAATATGAATGTCGCCAAGGAGGATGTTGTTCTGTGCGCATTTGTGTGCCGCTACATGAGCCACGCCCCCGGCGCCGATGATAAGTACGTTGCGTTTCATTGGATAACCCCCCAGTTCAAAGTATGAGCAGCCCGCTTACGACAGGCTGTTGACGTAGTCGTCAAAGGAAAAATCGCGCACTACGCGCACGGAGCCATTGGCTTCCTTCACGGCGATCGACGGCATATTCACGCCGTTGAACCAATTCTTCTTGACCATGGTGTAGCCGGCAGCGTCCCCGATGGACAGCCGGTCGCCCACCTTCAGAGGTGCGCGAAAGCGGCCCTCGCCAAAGATGTCTCCGGCCAGGCAGGTCTTGCCGCAAATCATGTATTCGTGTTCGCCTTCTTCTTCACCCAGCGGAGCGGTCTCGCGGTAGATGAGGAGATCCAGCATGTGCGCTTCGGTGGAGGAATCGACCACCGCCAGCTTCTTGCCATTGAATCCGATATCGAGCACGGTGACTTCCAGCGTCGCGGTGTGGCGCACGGTGGCTTCGCCCGGCTCGAGGTACACCTGAACGTCGTACTCCTCTGCAAATTGGCGCAGCCGCTCGCAGAACGCTTCCACCGGATAGCCTGGAGCGGTGAAACTGATGCCGCCACCCAGGCTGACCCACTTCAACTTGCGCAGGATGCTGCCGTAACGCGCTTCCACATCGGACAGCAATTGATCGAAGCGATCGAGGTCATCGTTCTCGCAGTTATTGTGGATCATCACGCCTTCGATGCGATCCAGCACGCTTTCGATGCGCTGCATGTCGCCTTCACCCAGGCGACTGAACTGGCGAGCGGGATCGGCCAGATCGAAGCCGGCACAGCTCACGCCGGGATTCAGGCGCAGGCCGACGGGCTTGCCATCGGCATGGTGCGCATAGCGCTCGAGTTGGGCGATGGAATTGAAGATGATCTTGTCGCAGTTGGCGACGACTTCTTCGATTTCGTGGTCGGCAAACGCCACGCTGTAGGCGTGCGTTTCACCACCGAATTTCTGGTAGCCAAGCTTGACTTCGTAAAGCGAGGATGACGTGGTGCCATCCATATATTGACGCATCAGATCGAAGACCGACCAGGTGGCAAAGCACTTCAGGGCAAGCAATACCTTGGCGCCCGACTGCTTGCGAACGGTGTCGATGATCTCCAGGTTGCGTCGCAGGGCCTGCTCGTCGATGAGGTAATACGGGGTCTGTAGTTTTTGCATCGTGGTTCAGGGTCCGGCCTGTATCGTGGCGGCGGACTTCTTCTTGCGTTCCTTCGGACGGTTCGTGGTGGTGGTCTTGCCCAGCCCCTCGATTTCGAGTGACGGGCGATTCGGGAAAGTGGCCAGTATCTGCAATTTGCCCCCCATGCTTTCTACGTAGTGCTGCAGGGTGGACACCAGCATGTCGCGCCGCTTTTCAATGCGCGAGATGGTGCCTTGGCCCACCCCCATCGCGATGGCCAGATCGTCCTGGGTGTGCTGCGCAGCTTTGCGCAGGTCCTTGAGCGATCCCACCTTCAGGGAGCGGACTTCAATTGACGGCGTACTGATGTCGTTCCTCGTTGATTTGCCATTGACGTGCGCCGCCCCATTGACCGGGGCAGGCATCGCCTTCTTGGGCTTCTTGGGCATACGGTTACCGAACGGAAATTACGGCGAAGGCGCAACTATATATGCTTTCAAGTGCATATGCAACCGAAGGCATATTGCATGATGGCCGGAGAGCGGATTGCCGGCCGTTTTACCGATATGGCTCCACGCGTTACGCTAGACCTCATTCCGCAGCCAACGCTGCTCGCCTGAACAGGAGTCATTCATGCAAACCATCGGCTACGCCGCCTTCGACCCCGAATCGCCACTACGCCCCTACGAATTCGAGCGCCGCGAACTCCGGCCGGATGATGTGGCCATGGAGATCCTGTATTGCGGGGTGTGCCATTCGGACTTGCACACCGCGCGCAACGATTGGGGCTGGAGTTATTACCCGATTGTTCCGGGACACGAGATCGTGGGCCGGGTCATCGCCGTGGGAAGCGAAGTCACCCGCTTCCGGGAAGGCCAGCACGTTGCCGTAGGCTGTCTGGTGGACAGCTGCAAAACCTGTGACCAATGCCATAAGGGCGAAGAGCAATACTGCCGCAACGGCTTCATCGGAACCTACGGCAGCCGGGATCCCAGCACGGGGGAATACACGCAAGGTGGCTATTCCAGGCATCTGGTCGTGCGCGAATCCTTCTGTCTGCGCGTCCCCGAAAAGCTGGATCTGGCCCGCGCCGCCCCGCTGCTGTGCGCCGGCATCACCACGTATTCGCCGTTGCGGGCATGGAAGGTCGGGCCGGGCAGCCGAGTGGGTGTGATCGGTCTGGGCGGCCTGGGTCACATGGCGGTGAAACTGGCAGTGGGCATGGGTGCCGACGTCACGGTATTGAGCCGAAGTCACGACAAGGCGGCAGATGCGCGCGAACTGGGAGCGCACCGCCTGCTGGTGTCCACGGACAAAGCGGCAATGAATGCCGCCGCAAACAGCTTCGACGTCATCCTGGATACGGTACCGGTGCGTCACGATCTGAACGCTTACCTGCCCTTGCTGGACATCGACGGCTCCCTGGTCATTGTGGGCCAGCTCGGTCATGTGAATGAGCCGGATACCTCGCCGCTCGTCATGGGGCGCCGCCGCATCGCGGGCTCATTGATCGGCGGTATCAGGGAGACACAGGAAATGCTGGACTTCTGCGCCGAGCACGACATCCTGCCCGAGTGCGAGATGATCCGCATGGACCAGATCAACGAAGCCTTCGAGCGCATGGAAAAGGCGGATGTACGCTACCGTTTCGTGATCGATATGAGCACCTTGCCTGCGGGCGCACAGCAATAGGTTCACTGCCCTGAGGAAGGCGGCCCGCCTTCCTCTTTGTCGTCCTTGCGTGTGTACTTGGCGTGCACGGTCAGCTCCACATCCTGGTCGGTATGGAACTCCGCCGTCAGGTCGGCGCAGCCACCTTCTTCTCCCAGCTGCTGGAACTGCTTCCGCAACTGCTGCAGCTGTTCATCGGTGAGCTGATCGAGGTTGATCATGCCTGTACGCGCGCCCTGGACGGCGCGTATCAGCTCATCAAGCTTCAGTTGCACGGCAACGGCATCACGGTTCTGGGCGTTTTGAATGAGGAACACCATCAGGAAGGTGACAATGGTCGTGCCGGTATTGATGATGAGTTGCCACGTATCGGAATAGCCCATGAAGGGGCCGCTCGCCACCCATAGCACGATCATCAGCATGGCGAGAAGAAAGGCCTTGGGGGTTCCGGCAATGATGGAGATGCGGTCCGCCGCTCTTTTGAACTTTTCTTCCATAGCATTTTTGTGTTTGCGGATGTGGCCGGGCTGAGCAAGAATCACGCCCATGACGCCCGCTCCCGCCGTTGCGCCTATGGCGCAATCACCCTCCTCGGCCCATAACGTCCGTGCCGCCCTTTACCTCGTGCTGGTCGGCGTATGCGCCGCACTGCATGTCTGGAAGTTGCCCCCCGCCCTGCCCGCGCTTCAGGACGAGTTCGGGTTGTCACTGGTCGAATCGGGCTTTCTGCTCTCCATCGTTCAGCTGGCCGGGGTGTTGCTGGGCCTGATCGTCGGCCTCTTTGCCGAACGTATCGGGCTTCGCCGCTGCATTATCGCGGGGCTCGCGCTACTGGGCGCCGCTTCAGCCTTTTCCATCAGGGTGGACTCGCTGGGCATGATGCTGCTGCTCAGAGGTGTGGAGGGTTGCGGCTTTCTGATGGTGGCCATGCCCATTCCCTCGCTCCTTCGCCGCCTGGTGCCACCAACCCTGCTGAGCCGAATCATGGGTCTGTGGAGCTGCTATATCCCGATCGGGACCATTCTCATCCTTGTGTTCGGCTCGTGGATGCTCAGCATCAGCGACTGGCGCACGCTGTGGCTGGTGCTGGCAGCCATTACGGCCGGCTTCGTCGTGCTTACCTGGTTGACCATTCCGCCCGATACGAACGCTGGCCCTGCACCGCCTTCGTCTACCAGCACTTCCGCTATTAGCGCCTCCACCGCCGGGCACTCCACCAGAGGCTCTACCTTGGCCATCCCCCGCCCTTCTGCCATGACCCTGGTCCGACAGACGCTGGCGACGCGGTCCTCGTGGCTGGTGGCGGCGACCTTCGGCATGTATTCGGCGCAGTGGATGGCCGTGGTCGGCTTCCTTCCCACGGTTTACGCCGCTGCCGGCCTCACCGGCCCGACAGCCGGCCTGCTCACCGGCCTAGTGGCCGGCGCCAACATCGTCGGCAATCTGCTGGCAGGTCAGTTATTGCATCGAAAGATAGCGGCCAGGCGCCTGCTGATCGCGGGCTTCAGCACCATGATCGTGTGCGCTTACCTGGCTTTCGGTGCCGGCCTGTCGCCCGTCGGGCAGTTTCTGTCGGTGGTGACGCTATCCGCCATTGGAGGGCTCATCCCCGCCACCATGTTCGTGCTTGCCGTCACGGTCGCCCCCACACCCCATACCACCACGACCACCGTGGGATGGATGCAGCAAGGCTCATCGCTCGGTCAATTCTGCGGGCCACCCATCATCGGCTGGATGGTCGGCCTGCTCGGGGGATGGCAGTACACGTGGCTGGGCACCGGCGCCTTCGCGGCAGCGGGAATCCTATTCGCCATGTTCCTGGGTGCCCAGCTGGAAAAACGCAGCCTGGCGGAAACCATTGCGGCACGCTGAGCCGGCGGCTCGACGTGGGTACCAGGATGGGGCGAGGCGGAATCCCAACTTGATGCTATGTGCGGCTGAGTGGTGGCTCAGCTGAACAGATCGTTCAGTTCCTGTCCCGATGCGGCCCCCGCAAAGCCGTCAAAGCGGCCTTCTTCGGCAATGCGCCGCGCCGACTGCAGGAAGCCTCCCCAGGCGGCACGCGCCATGGCGCCGCCCACGCTGATACGGCGCACGCCGAGATCCGCCAATTCGTTTACGGTAAGGTCGCTATCCCAGCCGATGAGCACGTTGACAGGCTTGGGCGCCACCGCTGCCACCACGGCCGCAATTTCTTCGCGAGTACGGATGCCCGGCGCATAGAGGCAATCGGCGCCGGCTTCGGCGTAAGCCTGTAGCCGAATGATGGCGTCATTCAGATCCGGCACCCCCACGAAGAAGTTCTCGGCTCGCCCGACCAGCAGCACATCGCCGCCCATCTCGTCGATTACCGCGCGGGCCACGCGAATGCGTTCCACGGCTTCCGCCATATCCTGCAAAGGCGCCGAGGCGTTGCCGGTGGAGTCCTCGATGGAAAGACCTGCCACCCCGGTCTCGACGGCCATGCGAACGCTGAGCGCCAGCTCTTCGAGCGTGTCGGCAAAGCCGCTTTCGTAGTCTGCATTCAGGGGCAGATTAGTGGCCTCGACCATACTGCTCAGATGAGCCAGCACGTCGTCGCGCGACAGACCGCCGTCCGGCCGGGCCCGCGACCACGCGAGACCCGCGCTGGTGGTGGCCAAGGCCTTGAACCCCATCCCCGCAAGCAGGCGCGCACTGGCCGCGTCCCACGGGTTCGGCAGAACAAAGCAGCCGGACTCGTGCAGCGCCTTGAACGTGGCGCGTTTTTCAGGAATGGACGGGGACATGGCGCAGTTCCGGCAAAGTGTAGGCGTGATTTCGGTATACCCACGTGGGCCACAACACGTGGCTCAACGCAGTCTTGACGAGCGCTTCGTCCACGTTTTGCTTCGTGAACGAGTTCGGGGCAACGTAATGATATTGCGAAGGCGCCCTGCCGGGCTCCAGCACCAAGAGCTGATCTCCCTGCAGATAGCCATAGTTTTCTCCGTACTGCATCATCGCCCGGTCGCCGCCTTCCCGCGTGAGATCGCGACCTATCATGGGATGCTCGGCGTGGACGCCCATCAGTGACAGCAGGGTCGTGGGCAGATCGATCTGGCTGATCAAACGGTCGTCTCGCCGTGGAGCGACATCGGCACCCAGTATCACCGCCGGGATGTGGAAGCGATCCACGGGGATCAGGCTCGCGCCCTTCACCTTGGAGTCGTGATCGGCCACGATCAGGAAGACCGTATCTTCCCAATACGACGAAGCCTTGGCTTTCTCGAAAAACTGCCCCAGCGCCCAATCCGCATAGCGCACGGTGTTTTCAACGGTGGCGGGGTTACCGTCGACCTTGATACGACCGGCGGGGTACTCCCATGGCGAATGGTTGGTGACCGAGAACGCCAGCGTGAAGGTCGGTTGATCCGGCGGGTTGCTCAGCAGCTCATCCAGCTTCGTGAACATGTCCTCGTCAGAAGCTCCCCACGTGCCGACGAAGACGGGATCTTCAAAAGACTCGCGATCATGAAGCTCATCGAACCCGTTTCCAAGGAAGAACCCCTTCATATTGTCGAAGTGCGCCTCTCCGCCATAAATGAAGCGGGACCGGTAGCCATGCTGCTTCAGCAGCTGGGCAAGCGTGAAGAAATTCTGCTGGGCGCCCGAGAGCCGGAGTGCCGCGTCAGAGATGGTCGGTGGGAATCCCGCCACCAAGGCCTCCAGCCCGCGCACCGAACGCGTGCCCGTGGCGTAGGCTCGGGTGAAGTTCCAGGCGTCGGCCGCGAGTTTGTCGAGCTCCGGGGTCAGACCGCGGCCGCCCAGATTCGCCACGTATTGAGCCCCCAGGCTCTCTTCCACGATCATCACCAGGTTCAGCGGCCGCGCCCTCTTGCGCGTGGGCTCCTGAATGTGCAGAGACGGAATGTCGGTACTGATGGGAACAATGCCCGCGCAGCGGTTCACTTCCGCACTGACCTGGTCATAGGGCAGCTTGCCGTAGACGTCAGCAGCCGAGCGCTCGTTCTTCATGCTGTAGATGGCATGCACGACGCTGTAAAGGGAGTTCAGCGGCAACGTATTGAGCATCCCGTCTCCGCAGTACGCGACAGTAGAGGGGTTGATCGGTCGGTGCGCGAGCGTGCCGCGTATCGCCACAAAAACCACCACGGCGACGGCCAGCGTGTACAGCACCTTCTGCCACCACGACAATTGCGGATCGGCCCCGGCATCATCGAACAATTCGAAGCCCACCCACATCAATATCGCCATCAGTACGAGCGCCGAACATATCGCGAAGCGATATCCCCGCCACAGCATTCCGGACACTTCCTTCGGGTGGGTGAGGTACTGCACATACAGCCGGTTCGGCCGCGTATCGTATTCAGCAATGAACTGCGGCGTGGAGACCTCCATCAGCACGATGAAGAACCAGGTGAACAAGAACCAGGGCATGACGGCGTCATCTGCCCAGGGATAGTGCCCGATCCACGGGCCCAGCAGCGCCGGGACCCCGGCCAGCATGGCGATCTGGGCGGCATCGATACGCAACCCGCCCTTCAGAATCGGCCAGAGGCCGCCTGCCGCCTGGACACGTTGCCACTGCCATACGGACAGCATCAGCCGACTAAATGTCAGCAGGCAAAAGCTGGCGACCACAAAAATCAGGGTTGTTTCACGCACTTCGTACTGTTCCGGTAAGAATCCAGGCGATTCGACTGTTGTTTGCCACCCGCAAAGGTTTTGTTCTTGCAGTATGCTGGGCGGCCGGTCGCAGCTTACTCAGCATGCGGGCAAAAAAGTTCAAGTAAATAGCACGAGACGTAACCATTAATTTCATGCAGGCGACGCCCCTCAATGTCGCGCACGCGACGACCTTCAAGACATCATGACTCCCGCCGACTCTCCCCATAAAAGCAAAGGCGGCGTCGCGCGTCTGTTTAAAGCCCTGCGCTATTCGGCTCAGGGTCTGGCGGCCGCGTACCGCCATGAGGCTGCCTTTCGGCAGGAATTGCTGCTCATCGTCATTCTGGCTCCGCTTTCCATCTGGCTCGGCCGCAGCCTCGCGGAGGTGTTATTGCTATTGGGCAGCCTGGTTCTTCTGCTTGTGGTGGAGCTGCTGAATTCCGCCCTGGAAACTGTGGCGGACGCCGTTACGTTGGAAGACCACCCCCTGATAGGCCGCGCCAAGGATATCGGCAGCGCGGCAGTCCTGCTAACGCTGGTGATGGTGGCCACAATATGGATCAGCGTCATTGTGTCACGGTTTGCCGGGGGCCTATAAGGGATGTCAGGGTTTGTTTGGGTAACGCAGTACGCCCAGGTGATCGGCCTGCTGCTTCCGGTATTTGTATGCGCGGGGATTGGGGCCGGCTGGGCCTTGATGAAAAAGACCTATCCCAGTGAATTCATCTCAGTACTCGTCACATCCGTGACTACCCCGGCGCTGGTCTTCCATACCATTGTCAGTACCGAACTCGATGACGCGCTGCTGCTGCAGATTCTGCTCGCCACCCTTCTGGCTATTGCCGTCATGGCCTGTTTCGGGGCCATCATGCTGCGCGCGGCACGTCTGCCTGTCATCACCCTGCTGCCCACCGCCACGTTTCCCAACGCCGGCAACCTCGGGTTGCCCATCGCGCATCTTGCGTTTGGCGATATCGGCTTGGCGGTGGCGGTCAGCGTCTTCACCATACTGTCGATAACCCAACACACGCTGGGGGTCTGGCTACTGAGCTGGAGTGGCCGGGCGGCCGGCAGCCAGCAACGAAAGTGGCCGGTGAGTGTGGCCATTGCCTGTGGAGCCGCCGTGGCGTTTCGCTTCGTGGAAATTCCACTGCCTGCGCCTGTGCTGGCGAGCGCCGATCTGGTCGGCTCGCTCACCGTACCCCTGATGCTGCTCAGCCTGGGATATGCGCTGGCTACGGTATCGCGCTCGAGCATCAAGGCTGGCTCGGTGGTGGGCGGGATTCGGCTGGCGTCCGGTGCGGTGGCGGCGGTGGTCATCACGGGGCTGTTGGATCTTCCCCCCATGGTCGCGGCCGCACTGGCCTTGCAGTTACTCATGCCGGTGGCGGTGGTGAGTTACCTGTACACCGAGCGATATACCAATGTGGGCGCCACCTCGGCCGGCGCGGTACTGGTCTCCACGGCGCTGTTCTTCGTTATTTCGCCGTTGTTGATTGCATGGGTGGGCGTGGGATAGTTCCGACGCGGCCCGCCCTCCGGGTGCCGCGGTTTCGTCCACTCAGAATGTGTACACACTGAGACACATTCCTAAAGGGGGAAAGTTATGGCTACGGAGATCGTCGGACAC
>JAJUGH010000042.1 GCA_029268265.1 Alcaligenaceae bacterium
GGCCATTCTGGGCGGACTCCTTTTTTACAGCTCTACGGATGCGGGAGGGATGTGACGGTTGTTGGAGGAAAGCCTCCCGCTCGGACGAGCGTGGCGCTCTTCCCACCTCGCGGCTTGCATGCCGCTCGGATTCGCGAGGCAGCCCTCCCACCTCGCGGCTTGCATGCCGCTCGGATTCGCGAGGCACAGGACAGTCCGCAGTGGACTGTCCTGTGTCCTCGCTCATCCCCTTCCAATAAACGGCATGTTGGTGGCCATTACTGTCATGAACTGTACGTTGGCGTCTAACGGGAGGCCGGCCATGTAGACGATGGCGCGGGCGACGTGGTCTACGTCCATCAGGGGTTCAGGGCGGATGGAGCCGTCGGCCTGCATGACGCCGGTCCTCATGACGTCGGTCATGTCGCTGGCTGCGTTGCCGATGTCGATCTGCCCGCAGGCGATATCGTACGCACGGCCATCGAGCGAGGTGGCCTTCGTGAGCCCGGTCACTGCATGCTTTGTGGTGGTGTAGCAGGTCGCCTGGGGGCGTGGCGCATGAGCGGAGATGGACCCGTTGTTGATGATGCGTCCGCCTCGGGGCTGCTGGGCCTTCATGATACGGAAGGCGCCTTGCGTGCAAAGGAAGTAGCCGGTGAGGTTTACGTCCAGCGCCGCCTTCCATTTCTCGAAGGGGATGTCTTCTATGCTGGCCGGCTTGGTGAAGATGCCGGCGTTATTGAAGAGGAGATCCAGGCGACCGAATTCCTTGGTGATGCGTTCGAACAGCTGGGCGACGCTGTCGGGGTTGCCTACGTCCGTGGACTGCACCAGGCAGCGCGCCGAGGGCCCGGCTTCGTGTGCCGTCGCTTCAAGGGCATCAGTGCGTCGTCCCGCCAGTGCGACCGCGTAGCCTTCAGCTGCCAGCGCCAATGCGACACGTTTGCCGATGCCGGATCCAGCGCCCGTCACCAGGGCAAATTTCTTTTCGTCCATGATCTCCGATCTCCTTTGTTTGGCCGGTTTCCGAACCGGTTTGCGAGATTCGCAACTTTACCGCGCCCGGCGGCGGCGTGCTGGAGAACGCGCGCCAGGTGGGCCTTTCGCAGCCGGTCCGACGCGGCCGGGCCCGGTTCTGGCTAGGGTCAACCCGTATAATCCCTTGATCCTTTCGTTGGCCCTGGCGCAGGGCAAAGGGCGTAAATGATTTCCCTCTCCGCTGTCGATTCCCTACTGGCGGCCTGTCTCGTACTGCTCGTAGGCCGGCTACTTACTTCACGCATCAGCTTCCTGGCTAGATACAGTATTCCTGACCCCGTGGTCGGCGGCCTGCTGTTCGCGGTTGGCGTCTTCGTGCTCACGCGCCTGATGGGTGTCGACATTCGAATGGATACGGATATCCGGTCGGTGTTCCTGCTGATCTTCTTCAGTTGCGTGGGCCTCACGGCCAACTTGCGGTTGCTGAAGCGGGGCGGCCCCAGGCTGCTTGTCTTCCTGATCGCTTTGGCTCCCTTCCTGATATTGCAGAATGCCGTTGGGCTTGGCATGGCGTGGCTGTTTGACATGCATCCGCTGATGGGTCTGCTTGCCGGGTCCATCACCCTGGTGGGCGGGCATGGAACGGGTGCCGCCTATGCCGCCAGCTTTGCTGATTCAAACAACATCCAGGACGTCATGGCGTTGGCCATGATGGCGGCAACGATCGGCCTGGTCATGGGCGGGATTGTGGGTGGTCCCGTTGCGGAGTGGCTGTTGAAGCGTCACAAGATCACCTCGCCCGCCAGCGCTGCGGCGGCAGCCGTGGGCGATGACGGGTCCGCCGCCCTGCCGGTGGTCGAGGATATGCAGCGGCCAGTTGATGCTTCGACCTTCATCGGCTCACTGGCTTCAATTTTTGTCTGCCTGGCGGTTGGACAGTTCATGGCGGTGCAGTTTGCCGACCTGCCGGTGAACATCCCCAACTTTCTCTGGTGCCTGGTTACCGGCGTGCTGATCCGCAATATCGGGCCGCTGGTCCATGTCGAGCCGGATGATCGCACGAGCGACCTCATTGGCAGCCTGGCGCTGTCACTGTTCCTTGCCCTATCGATGATGACCGTCGACCTGGCGAGCGCCATGCAGTTGGCCGGGCCGCTGCTTATGATTCTCGCCGTACAGACCGTGGTCTGCATGCTGTATGCGGCCTGGGTGGTGTTCCGTATCGTACGCAGGGACTATGAAGCGGCCGTCATCTCGGCTGCGTTCTGCGGCTTTGCGATGGGCGCCACAGCAACAGCCATCGCAAATATGCAAGCCCTGTCACGGCGGCATGGTCCGGCTCCGGAAGCCTTTATCGTCGTGCCCATTACAGGCGCCTTCCTCGTGGACATCATGAACGTGATGGTGCTCACGATGTTCATCTCCGTACCTTTCATAGGAGGGTTCTGATGATCAGGGCACTCTTGATGGGCATGTTCTGCCTGGTCCTGGCCGGCTGCGGTGGTCGTCAGCCGGATGAGGACGCGTTGCGCAGCGACTTGCAAAGTGTTCTTGCAGTCGCCTTCGGCGAGGAAACGTTCAAAATCGTGGAACTGGAGCGGCGCGGTTCCGCCAAGGACAGTACCGCGCCGGAAGACCAGCATCGCCGCGTGACTTACTTTGATGTCGAGCTGGAGCTCATGCGTGATCTGGCTCTGGGCGGGTGGGAAGATCCTGGTGCAGCATCGTTGGTAAGTCTATTGGGGGCGGGGCCACGTAGTATCCAGGGCGTGAGAGCCGGCGGTAATGATGCCGGCGACCGTATCATTGCGCGTGCCAGCGCCATTTACCGCGAGCAGGACGGGAAGTGGTCCTTCGTGATGCCTGCCACCTTCCGAGAACCGGGTAAGCCGCAGGCAGAAACGGGCCAGGCGCCACGCCCGGCGCAGGAAGCGCTCGATAAGCTGGCGGAGATCACCCGTACGATCGAAGCGGGCGGCTCGCCGGTCGCCCAGCGCGTGGTGGACCAGGAGCTCCGTCGGTCCGTTGCCCGCATCTCGGGCCAACTCTCCCGCATCGAGAATGGTTACCCCGTGGCGGCCGGTCCAGACCGTGGCGAGTACGCGGCCTTCGCATCTGCGCTTGCCGAGGTTTCGCGCGAGCATCAGCTGCGCGTCCTGCCGTTGATCACCGGCGGCAGCGAGGAAAACATCGATTTGCTGCGCAATGGCAACGTGGCGGTCGGGCTGGCTCAGGCCGACGCTGCGAAGGCGGCATTCGAAGGATCAGGATCAGCGGAGTCTCTGGGGGCGTTCGCATCCCTTCGCGCGCTGGGCGCGCTCTACCCGGAATACGTGCATATCGTGGTCAACGGCGACTCTGAGACGCAGACCGCAAGTGGCCTGAAGAACGCCCGTATCGCCATGGGGCCGGCCGGCTCGGCGGTCCGCGGCACACTGGAGCGCGTTCTCGCGGCACATGGTCTGCAGGCGGGGCGCGATTACGAGCCCAAAGGTTTGAGATTCGCCGAGGCACTACCCGCGTTGCGGCGTGGTGAAGTGGACGCCGTCGCCCATGTGATTGGCCTTCCGGCGACACCACTGCGCGACGCCTTGGGCGGTGAAGGCGGATTGCGCTTGTTGCCATTGGACGAAAGCGCCATACTGCAATTGGCGGAGTCCGACACCGGTATGGTGGCAAGCGCCATCTCGGCCGGTGTGTATCCGCAGCAAAGCGGAAAGGTGCCCACGGTAGCCGTACCCGCCTTGCTCCTTGCCACAGAAGAGCTCAGCCGGGAAGAAGCTGCGCGCCTCGTGCGTATCGTGTACGAGCAAGGAAACGATCTGTTGGCACAGGGCTCGGCACAGGGCAGTCAGGTGTCGGTACGTAACGCCCGCCGCGGCCTGACAGTGCCGTTGCACGTGGGGGCCGAACAGGCACTGGGTGAGCTGGAAGCCGAACTCGAAAGCGCAAGCATGCGCTGAGCACAAGGAGAGCCATCATGCAGATTGTGGACGCGCCTATCGTCATCATGTTCGGCATCTATATCGTCGGCATGCTGCTCATCGGGTGGTTCGGCTATCGGGCGACCCATGATCTATCCGACTACATCCTTGGAGGGCGGCGGCTCGGCAGCTTCGTGACCGCGCTGGCGGCCGGCGCCTCCGATATGAGCGGCTGGCTGCTCATGGGCTTGCCCGGTGCGGTGTATCTGGCGGGGATATCGGAATCGTGGATTGCCATCGGACTGATTCTGGGCGCCTACCTAAACTGGCGCTTCGTGGCGGCAAGACTACGCATGTTTACCGAGAAGACCGGTGATGCCCTGACGCTTCCCGACTATTTCTCGAATCGCTTCCACGACCAGCGCCACGTGCTGCGCGTGGTATCGGCGGTGGTGATTCTGGTGTTCTTCACTATTTATGCGGCATCCGGCGTGGTGGCCGGCGCCCGCCTGTTCGAAAGCATGTTCGGCTTGCCCTATGGATGGGCGATGTGGCTGGGCGCATTCTGCACCATGGCCTACGTTTTCATCGGCGGCTTTCTTGCCGTGAGCTGGACAGACACCATCCAGGCTTCGCTGATGTTCGTGGCGCTGGTGCTCGCCCCCATCATGGTGATTCTTACTCTTGGCGGCCCGGGTGCCAGTCTGGACGCTGTGGCAGCGGTGAATCCGGCTCACCTGAACTGGTTCGGCGACCTGAGCGCCGTCGCAATCATTTCCCTGCTGGCCTGGGGGTTGGGCTATTTCGGGCAACCTCATATCCTCGTGCGTTTCATGGCGGCGGAATCCGTGCGCGCCATCCCCGGCGCCCGGCGTATCGGCATGACGTGGATGATCCTCTGTCTGGCCGGCGCGGTCGCCGTGGGCTTCTTCGGAATCGCCTACTTCGCGGCACACCCTGATCAGGCGGCCGGGGTCACGGCGAATTCGGAGCGCGTATTCATCGAGCTGGCCCTGATTCTGTTCCCCTCCTGGATTGCGGGAATGTTTCTCGCGGCGGTACTGGCCGCCATCATGAGCACGTTGTCCGCACAGCTGCTGGTGTGTTCCAGTTCGCTGACCCAGGATATCTACAAGACCTTCTTCCGCAAAGACGCAACCCAGCGCGAACTGGTGTGGTTTGGCCGCGCCATGGTCTTTGCCATTGCCCTGGTGGCCATCTGGCTCGCCAGCGATCCCGAAAGCCGGGTGCTGGGCATGGTGAGCTACGCCTGGGCGGGTTTCGGCGCCGCGTTCGGCCCTGTGGTGATTCTGTCGCTCACATGGCGCCGAATGACGATGCTCGGCGCGCTTGCCGGCATGATCGTGGGCGCCGTCACGGTGCTCGTCTGGAAACAGTTTGGCTGGTTCGGCCTGTATGAGATCGTGCCGGGATTCGTGCTCGCTACTCTGGCCATCTACGTGGTCAGCATGATGGACAAGGCGCCTGACACGGTCATCCAGTCCACCTTCGATGAGGTCCAGGACGACATCCGCGCACTGCGCCATTCCGGGGGCGGTCTATAAGCCGGCGAGCTCCTTTGCGGCGCTCCGCGAATGGGGATAGCCGGACGCGTCGGCGGGCCGCGAGGAGGCGCGCCATTAGAGCGCGTCGAGTCACCGCCACGCGCTTGCTCGCTGCCGCGCATATCCGGGCCAGCTTGCGACTGAACCGTCAGCTGTCGCCCCGGATGGCGACCATCGCCGGGCTGCAGGCAGGCGTGGCGGTCCTGGTGGCCATCATTGCGTTGCGCCATTCCTTGTGGCCCCACTTGGTGGGCTTCGCCGCCCTGGGAGCACTGGCGGCGCTCTTCGGTCGCTTTGCCCCTTTGCTCAAGCGGCATGGCATCGTGGGTATATGTGCTGCCATGTTGACGGGGGCCGTGTTCCTTACGTCCATGGCCTCCTGGCTCGGTGCGCCGGCCTTTGTGGTCGTGCTTGTCGTGGCATTGATTGCTGCCGCGTCGACAATCGGTTTCAACCTGTGGAAGCTTGGCGGACCCGGCGCGGTGATCATCGTTTTTGCCGCCGGTGCCGCCATGACGCCTGTCGACACCTGGAGCGTGGTGGTGGAACGCACGCTCGCCACGGCGACGGGTGGCCTTGTGGCATGGGTCACCACGACAGCCACCGACTTCCTTCGGTTGCGCGAACTGAGCCGCCTCAAGCCGCAGCTGGAGCCCGACCGCCCGGTGTCACATATCTTGGTGGCCGGCGGCCGGATTGGCGTCGGCGCCGCCGTCGCCGCACTCATCGCCCATGCAGCAGGCTGGAATCATCCATCATGGGCGGCGATCGGGGCGACGGCGGTCATGCAGGGCGGGCACCTGCACGTGACTCTGCATCGGGCCCTGCAACGCATGGCGGGCACGGTGATCGGCTCGCTACTGGTCTGGTTGATATTGTCCGCCGAACCGCCTTTCTGGACCATCGTCGCTGCAGTGGTCTTCTTCCAGTTCATCACCGAGATCATCATTGGCTACAACTACGCCCTGGGTCAGATCACGATCACGCCCATGGCGCTGTTGATGACCTATCTGGCCTCTCCCGTTGCCGTCGCCACCGAGATGTCGATCGAACGCGTGTTCGACACCATACTGGGCGCCGTGATCGGCATTGTTTTCGCGGTGATCTTCTCCACCATGGATGATCGCCGCCACCTGGCCAAGCTGCATCGTTCGCAGCGTTTCGCACCCAAGAACAACCATCCGTAATCAGGACATGCACTAAGCGAGCCATGTCTTGACAGGCATCGCCTTCTCTATAAAATAGAACATGCGTTCCACTTATAGGAACGTAATGAAACCTAACAATTAAGATTCGGAGGAGACGCCGATGCCCATCGCACGTAAGTTTGCAATGGCCGCCGCTGCATGCCTGGTGGCGCTGTCGCCCACCGCCGTTATGGCGGATACCTATCCCAACCAACCCGTCCGCCTCGTCGTAGGCTTCAGCGCGGGTAGTACGATCGATACCGTCGCACGCATCATTGGCGATGCCCTCTCCAAACGGCTCAACACAACCTTCATCGTTGAAAACCGGACCGGCGCCAACGGCATGATTGCCGCGCGCACGGTGGCTCAGGCCAAGCCGGATGGCTACACCTTGCTGGTGAGTAACTCCAGCTCGATTACGGTGAATCCGCTTCTGTTCCAGGACCTTGGTTATCACCCGCTCAAAGACCTTGCTCCGATCAGTACGGTGGTCTCGGTTCCATTCGTCCTCTCCATCAATCCGGAGAATCCAAGCACGAAGGGAATCGAATCCGTTGAAGACCTGATAGAAAAGGCAAAGTCGTCACCCGGCGCCGTCACCTATGGCTCCGCTGGTAACGGTAATCTGATGCACTTGGCGGCGGCTCAATTGGCGACCATGTCCAACACGGATATGGTGCACGTCCCTTACCGTGGTGCGGCCCCGATGCAGGTTGCGTTGCTGGGCAATGAAATCGACTTCGGCTTCGATACCTTATCGGGCGTTCCCCATATCAAGTCGGGGAAACTGAAAGCGTTGGCCGTATCCACCAAAGAGCGGTGGCGGGACCTTCCCGATGTACCGGCGGTCGCCGAGGTGGGTTATCCCGATTTCGACGTCTCGTTCTGGGTAGGCACGTTCGCCCCCGCAGGTACCCCACCTGAAGTCATTGAGCGTTTGAACACCGAGATTGCGGCCGTAGTCGAGGACCCGGCTGTGAAGGAAAGGCTCATGCCGCAGGGAAATATCCTGACGCAGCGGCCCGACGAATTCATCTCGAAAATCGAGACGGAACTCGAACAGAATGGCGAGCTGATCAAGCGCGCCGATATCAAAGTGGAACAATAACAAGCGCCCGAGTGGCCAGCATGGAGCAGCAGATGTCCTGGGAAAAGCAACTGGAAGAGCTTGAGTTGCGCGAGCGCCTATCGAAGAACATGGGCGGTGAGGAGAAAGTGGCTCGTCACCGGTCCAAGGGGAGGCTACCGGTACGGGAACGTATTGAAAGACTCGTAGATCCTGGTTCATTTCAGGAGGTCGGCGCACTGGCCGGTTCGGGGGAATACGGGCCGGATGGCAAGCTGATTGATTTCACGCCGTCCAACTTTCTCACCGGGCGTGCGCGCATTGATGCACGCCCGGTGGTCCTGGCTGCCGATGATTTCACCGTACGCGGAGGGGCCAACGACGGATCGGTGGGCGACAAGTTGATGGCTTCCGAAATGATGGCCCGGGATCTGCAGCTGCCGCTCATCCGGCTCGTCGATGGCACGGGCGGTGGCGGGTCCGTAAAAAACATCGAGTTGAAGGGGCACACTCTGCTTCCCAAGCTGCGCATGTGGCCGGCCATGACTGAGAACCTGGCAACCGTCCCGGTGGTTTCACTTGCGTTGGGCTCCGTGGCGGGCCTGGGGGCGGCGCGGGTGACGACCAGCCATTACTCCATCATGGTGAAGGACACCTCGCAGATGTTCATCGCGGGCCCTCCAGTGGTCGCTCGCATTGGTCAGCAGCTTGAGAAGAATGAGCTTGGCGGCAGCGCCATCCACACTCGGAACGGCGTGTGTGATGACGAAGTGGGCAGCGAAGAGGAAGCGTTTCAACGTGCGAGGCGATTTCTCAGCTACCTCCCGAGGTCCGTCCATGAATTGCCGCCTCGTATGGAGCCGGTAGCGCCTGAGTCCGAAGATTTCGAATGGCTTCGGCACGTGGTGCCGGAAAACAATCGTTCCGTCTACAAGATGCGGCCCGTATTAAACGCCGTGGTGGACGCCGGTTCGTTCATGGAGATTGGCAGCCGCTGGGGTAGGGCGTTGATCACCGGCCTGGCCCGCATAAAAGGTGTGCCCGTCGTGGTCTTCGCCAGTGACCCCTATCACTATGGCGGCGCGTGGGACAAGCAGGCTGCTGAAAAGTTTGTGCGCATGCTGGATCTTGCCGAGATCTTCCATTTGCCGGTCGTCAATTTTGTCGACATCCCCGGCTTCCAGATCGGACTGGCGGCAGAGAAGGAAGGTGCCATGCGTTACGGTGTCCGTGCGCTGACGGCGGTGGCGCAGTCCACCGTTCCATGGTGCACCTTCATTGTGCGCAAGGCCTTCGGTGTCGCGGCGGGTGGTCACCAAAGCGATGGGCGATTCAACTTCCGATATGCCTGGCCCTCCGCGCAATGGGGATCGTTGCCCGTTGAGGGCGGACTTGAGGTCGCCTACAAGGCCGAGCTGGAATCGGCAGAGGATCGTGACAGCAAACTTGCCGAGATCGAGGAGCGCGTTCGCTCGCTCAGCTCTCCGTTCCGTAGCGCTGAAGCGTTCGTGATTGAGAATGTCGTCGACCCGATGAACACGCGGCCTCTGCTGGAAGAGTTCATCGATGTGTCCGCGCCTTTGCTGAAGGCGGGGCCGCGGCAATTCGGCTATCGGCCCTGACGGAGCGAGGGACTTATGTTTCGCAAAGTACTGGTTGCCAACCGGGCGGCAGTTGCCCAGCGCGTCATCCGCGCGCTCCGTGAGCTCGGGATCGCGTCCGTTGCCGTCTACTCCGATGCCGACGAAAACCTTCCCTATTGGAAGGAGGCCGATGAAGCCTACTGGCTCGGTCCTGCTTCACCTCGCGAAAGTTACTTGAATCAGGAAGCCATATTGCGAGTGGCGAAGGAAAGTGGAGCCGACGCTGTGCATCCCGGTTACGGGTTCTTGTCCGAAAGCGCCGATTTCGCCGAGGCTGTGGAGGCAGCCGGCTTGGTGTTCGTCGGCCCGAAGGCGTCGCTTATACGCCAGCTGGGCCATAAGACGCAGGCCAGAAATCTGATGCAGCGCCATGGCATGCCCATGGTCCGCAGCAGCCAGGTGTTGGCCGACGCTTCTGCGGTCAAGGCCGCTGCCGCCGACATCGGCTACCCGTTGTTGATCAAACCGGCGGGTGGAGGCGGGGGTATCGGCATGTTGCCACTGAACGGGCCGAACGAGGTGGAAGCAAAGTGGGAGCAGGCCCGTGTGTTGGCGGAACGCAGTTTCGGCCAAGCCGACCTGTATCTCGAGCAGCTGCTTTGCGCACCGCGCCACATTGAATTCCAGTTTCTTGCAGACCGCCACGGTGCAGTGAAGTGTCTGTTCGAACGCGACTGTTCCGTTCAGCGGCGCCATCAGAAAGTGATCGAAGAGGCGCCTGCTCCCGGCCTTGATCGACGGCTCGTCGACACGATGGCCGCCCGGCTCGAATCGATACTCCAATCTATCGGTTATGACGTGATCGGCACGGTCGAAATGCTTTACACACCCCAAGTGGGCTTCGTATTCCTGGAAGTGAATACGCGGCTACAGGTGGAACATGCCATCACAGAGGCCGTGACGGGCGTAGATCTGGTGCATGCCCAGATACGGCTGGCAGCAGGGGAACGCCTGCACGAGGTGCTGCCCGAGACACCGACGCTGAACGGCCATGCAATCGAGGCCCGTATCTACGCTGAGGATCCGCTGCGTTTCATCCCGTCACCGGGTATGTTGAAGACATTTGAGCCACCTCGGCACGACAGCTTGAGGGTGGAGACCGGCTATTGCGGCGGTGTCCGCGTTTCGAGCCATTATGACCCCATGTTGGCCAAGCTGATTGCACATGGCGCTACACGAGAAGCCGCTATCGACAACCTGTCCCGCGGCTTGGGGGATTTTCGCATTGAAGGAAACAAACACAACATCCCGTTCATCCAGCGTGTCTTGAGCCATCCGGAATTTGTGGCGGGCAGGCTTTCTACCGATATGACGGCTCTGGTGCAATCGGTCGCACAAGCTGCATGATGGCATCGGCGCCCCGCAAGGCCGCGCCGTTGCCGACTCAAAACAACGACTAGGAGGAATACATGAAATTTATCGAATCGACTGTTGCAGGGCGCGTCGTGGGGGTGCAAGTCGCCCCTGGCCAGACCATCAACGAAGGGGACGAGGTGGTGAAGATCGAGTCCATGAAAATGGAGTTGCCGGTGGATGCCGAATTTGGCGGCACGGTGGTCGAGGTGTTGGTATCAGAGGGCGATGAAGTGGAAGAGGGGCAAAACCTGGTGAGCCTCAAGGACTGATCATGGTCAAGCTCGAACTGCGTGAAATGGATGCGGGCCGCGTGGCGGTGCTCCGTATTGAAAATCCGCCCGTCAATAGTGTGGGAAGCGCTGTTCGCGTTTCGCTGGACGAGCAGCTGAAGGCCGCGCTTTCCGACGCGTCGGTAAAGGCAGTAGTGTTGACCGGCACGGCGCGGTTTTTTTCCGGTGGCGCCGATATCCGGGAGTTCAATACGCCGAAGGCGGCCGTACGGCCATCCTTGCGTGAACTGATCGCGCAAATTGAAGCCGCTGAAAAGCCGATCGTGGCTGCCATCAATGGCACGGCGCTGGGCGGCGGACTCGAGCTGACGCTGGGGTGTCACGGCAGGGTTGCCGACCCAACGGCTAAGCTTGGCCTGCCCGAAGTGAAGTTGGGCGTGTTGCCGGGTGCGGGCGGAACGCAACGGCTGCCTCGGCTCATCGGCCTGGATGCCGCACTGGAAATCATTGTGGGCGGTGAACCGGTGACGGCGCAGCAGGCGCTGGAGTACGGACTTGTCGATGACGTCGATAATGATCCCGTCGCAAAGGCGATTGAACTTGCGCTGACTATTGCGCAAGGTGTGCGGGCACCGCGCCGGGTGGATCACGACCCGATGGACATGCCGGCCAGCGCAGCGGCGTTCGATAGCGCTCGTAAAAATGCAGAGCGCCGATACCGTGGATGTATCGCCCCGCTCGAAGCCATCGCGTGTGTCGAGAAGACACTCACGACCAAACTCGAGGAAGGTCTCGAGTTTGAACGCGACCGTTTCCAATATCTGGTCAATGGTGATCAGTCCAAGGCCCAACGACACATATTCTTCGCGGAGCGCAAGGCCGCGAAACTGCCTTCTGACGAGCCTGCCGACGTGAAAATCCGGCGTGTGGGTGTGGTCGGTGCAGGCACGATGGGCGGCGGCATCGCAATGAGCTTGGCCAACGCCGGCCTGTCGGTCGTGCTGATGGAGCAGTCCGATGCCGCACTGGAGCGCGGATGGGGCACCATCGTGCGTAACTACGAGACCAGCCAAAGGCGGGGCCGTTTCACCGCCGAGGAGGTCGAGGAGCGCTTGGCGCGCATTCAACGCAGCGTAGATTATGCCGATTTCGCAGACGCTGACCTGGTGATCGAGGCCGCGTTTGAAGATATGGCCGTCAAAAAGGAAATCTTTTCGCGCCTGGATGCCGTCTGCAGACCCGATGCGATTCTGGCGTCCAACACCTCGCGCCTGGACATCGATGAAATCGCCGGTGTGACTAGCCGGCCCGAGCGCGTGCTCGGCATGCACTTCTTCAGCCCGGCGAACGTTATGCGTCTGCTCGAAGTGGTCAAGGGCGCGCAAACCAGCAATGCGGTGTTGGCCGCGGTGTTTGGGCTGGCGACACGTATCGGCAAGGTGCCCGTGCTGGTTGGCGTTTGCGACGGTTTCGTTGGAAACCGAATGGTGAGCCATTACACCCGAGAAGCGTACTTTCTGCTGGAGGAGGGCGCCACCCCGGCGCAGATCGACGGTGCGCTGCGCCGCTTTGGAATGGCCATGGGTCCGCTTCAGATGCAGGATATGGCCGGCCTCGATATCAGCTGGGCGGCGCGCAAGCGCCAGGCACCGACACGGCCTGCCCACCTGCGGTATTCGAAGGTCGCCGATCGCATCTGCGAAATGGGCCGATTCGGGCAGAAGACCGGATCCGGTTTCTATCGTTACGAGCCGGGATCGCGCGAGCCGATTCCGGACCCTGAAGTCCACGCATTGATTGAGCAATGTGCCGCGGAAGCAGGCATTGTTCGCAGAGACATCTCGGACGAAGAAATTGTCGAGCGGACGATTTTCGCGCTGGTGAATGAAGCGGCCAAGATTGTTCAGGACGGCATTGCACAGCGGCCATCGGATATCGACGTCGTTTACGTTGCCGGTTATGGCTTCCCCATGTTCCGAGGCGGGCCGATGTTCTACGCCGATACGGTGGGCCTGGAGCATGTGCTGAATACGATCCAGCGCTTTCATAAGGAGCACGGCGAATTCTGGACGCCGGCTCCGCTGCTGGAAGAACTGGTGCGGAGTGGTCGGCGTTTCTCCGATCTTTAAGCCTGGCTGCGATTCGTACTACGGCTCACGACACAAAGACAACGGAAACAAGGGCAAGAAGAGACAATGGAAAGTGGAATCAACTCTATCGAGGCATGCGGAGCCGAAGCGCGCTATTTCGAGCGCCTGTCGCAGGGCGTGTTCGAAATCCAGCGTTGCTGCGAATGTAGTCGACATATCTTTTTCCCCCGGGTCCTGTGCCCCCATTGTGGGAGCGAGTCGACTGACTGGGTGCAGCCGTCCGGACGTGGCGAGGTCTATTCCTTCAGCATCGTCCGCAGAAAGCCGGAAGCCGGTGGAGATTACAACGTGGTGCTGGTGGACCTTGAAGAAGGCGTACGCGTCATGAGCCGCATCGCCAATCTGGACGGTGCCGAGGTAAGAATCGGCCAGCGGGTACAGGCCCGAGTGGACATGCTCGAGGGTAAAGGCGTGCTGGTGTTCGATGCAGTGGAGGACGGGCATGCTTGAATCCGTGCGAGGTAAGGTTGCCGTCGCAGGCGTCGGTCTTGCGGGCTTGGGTGAAGCCCATGGCTATACGGAAATGGAGATTCTCGCGCAAGCTGCGTCACGCGCGGTGCGAGATGCGGGGCTCACCATGGCCGACATAGACGGCATCGCGACTTCCAGTTCGTCGGCCACGATGTGGGCCATGCCGGTGGTCGAGTATTTGGGGCTGCGCCCGAAGTTCATCGAAAGCACGATGTTGGGCGGCTCCAGCTTCCTGGCCCACCTGCTCCCCGCCATACTGGCCCTGGAATCCGGGCAGTGCAACGCGGTATTGGTGTGCTACGGCAGCACTCAGCGTACGGCAAAATTCGGCCGGAAAGAGGGGGTGAAGGCGAGAGCGCTGCTGGATCCCCAGCCGTATGAGCAGCCTTACCAGCCCATTTCGCCCATTACCTCGTATGCATTGGCCGCCCAGCGGCATATGTACGAGTTTGGGACCACGCGGCGGCAGCTGGCTGAAGTCGCTGTGGCGGCGCGCCAATGGGCCCAGCTGAATCCGGAAGCCATGATGCGTGATCCTTCGTCCATCGACGAAGTGCTGTCCGCACGCATGGTGTCGGACCCGTTATCGGTGCGCGACTGCTGTCTGGTGACCGACGGGGCCGGTGCATACGTGCTGGTGAGGTCGGATCGTGCGCGTGAATTGCCTCACAAGCCGGTGCATGTCCTGGGCAGCGCCACCGCCGTCTGGAATCGTCAGATCTCCTCTATGCATGACCTCACGGTCA